>JBBQML010000055.1:0-12579 GCA_038328885.1 Verrucomicrobiota bacterium
CCATCGGGCGCGCCTCGTGCTCGTTGAACCGGATCGCCTGCCCCGAGCGCGAGCCCCCAGCACCGAACTGCACTCGCCCAGGAATCCGTTGATCGTCTTGTCCACCTCGGCGAGCGATTCCGCGATGATGTCCCGGATGACGACGTTGACCTGTTGGAAGAACGAATCGATGCCCTCCCGGATCGCCGCCTCCACGTCGTAGATCCGTTGTTTGATGATCTCCTGGAAGGCGGACGCGACCGCCGATCCGAAGAAGCGGTCCTCGAGTTTCTGCCGGAGGAGCGCCTTCAGCTCAGCCTTCGAGTAGTGGGTGAACGGGTTGTCGCCCCGGGCCACGATCTGGCTGAAAATCTGGTCGGCGTCGGTTCGCACCTGGTTGGCCACGGTGCTGACCGCGCCGGCCAGTCCAGCGAGCCGGGTCTTGAGTTCCTCCCGGAACTCCTTGCCCGGGGCCAGCAGTCCGCGCACCCCCGTCACCACCCCCCGCAACTCGGTCAGCACCGTCTGGATCTGGGCCAGCGAAGGATCCGCGGTCTCGAGGAACTCGTTGAGCTTCGCATCGGCGAACGCGCCGGCGAACTGGGCGGCGATCTCGCCCACGATGTTCTTGATGAGTTGGGAGACGATGGCGCGGTTGCCCGAGGCGTTCTTGGCCAGCAGGGCGTCCACCTGCTGCAACGCCGTCCCCACCCGCGCGAGGTTCTCGTCCAGCTGCTCCAGCACGTCCACCTGCGCCGGCAGGGCCGCGCCGTCCACGATGCTGTTCAGCCGGTTGACGACCGAATTGCCGCCGCCGGTGATGTAGTTGGCGATGATCGGGGCGGGCGACCCGCCGGAGAACGAGCCGGCGTTGGCGAGGTAATCGACCTTCAGGGCCTCGTACAGGTTGTCCAGCACCGGATCCAGCAGGGTGTCGAAGGTCCCCGCATAGAAGGCGTGCATCTGGTCCTGCAGCATCTGGTTGAGCCGGTCGACGCCCTCCTCGAGCGCGTCCCGCGCCGGCCCGAGTGCGGCGCCCGTGAAGGCGTTCTGGAGGCCGCCCAGCTGGTCGAAGGCGAAGTTCGCCAGGTTGAGCTGTGGGATGCCCGAGTACTGGGCGCCGAAGGCCAGTTCGGCGTTCTTCGGGCTCAGGTACTTCGCCTCATGCTTGACCTTCAGGACGAGGAGCTCGTTCTCCACCTCGGCGAACGAGGTGAACGCCCGGGTGGAACTGCTCCAGCGGAGCGGGTAGTCGAGGTCCACGACCCCCAGCCAGTTCCGCTGGGCCCGCACCAGGTACTTCCGGTTCCCGTCCGTGTTCCCCTGCCGGTAACCCGTCACCGTGGTGTCCGCCGGGAATCCCCGGTTGTCGGGGTCGGCCGGGTTCGCGTTGAAGAAGTTCTGGCCGGCGATCTCGAATCCTTTGGTGGGCCAACCGCCCATGAGGAAGATCGGGGCCGTCGTCCCATCCTTGTCGGCGCTGGTGTGCAGGTGAACCCGCAGGTCCTCGAAGAACGGCACATCCAGCTTCCCGGCGATGTTGATGAAGCCCGGCGCGGTCTGGTGGAAGTCCCAGTTGTTGTAATACGCGTCGTTGACCGGCGTGAACGTGTACTCCTCGGTCGTTCCAGCCCGGGTCGGTCCGCGGAGCTTGAAGGTGTTCGGCAGTTTCAACCGGGAGTCGAACGGCGGGTCCAGCGCGTTGTCCGCCCGGGTGATGAGGTTGCCGTTCGGGTGCCACCCCAACCGGCCGAACAACGGCGCCTCGAGGTGCTGAGCCCAGGCCTGCACGCCCACGGTCAGGAATCCTTCGCCCGGGTCGCACTGCGCCGAGTCCTTCCGATCGAACTGGATGACCAGCGGGGTGAAATCCGCCTGCCAGAACGCCAGCACCTTGTCGCCTTCTCCCGCCGGCACCTTCGCCCCCAGCAATGCGCCCAGGCAGGAGAACTTCAGTTCCTCGAAGTTGAGCGTGAAATCCGACGGGCCTTTCACCGCCACCGCCCCTTCGGTCCGCGAGTCCCAGTTCTGGCTGTCGAGGAACGACAGGCCGAAGTTGGAGAACTTGAAGTCGTACCCGTAGATCTTCGCCGTGGGCGGAAACGCCCCGAAGACGGCCTCGTGGATCCCGCTGACGCCTCCCGGTCGGACGTAATACTTGGCCCGCGCGCGCAGCGGATAGGCCCCCGTGGGTTCCCCGCCCAGGACGCTCTCTCCCGCCCGCGCTCCGTCCGTCCGCACCCGGAAGTTCAACCCGCCGTAGTCCCCCAAGCCCTCCTGGTAGGCCGTGGTGCCGAACCGCTCCACCGTTCCCGGGTGGTTGGTGCTGATCCCTGTGAAGAGCAGCACGGCCGCCCGCAGCAGGACGTTCTGGGTGGTCTGGTCGCCCCGCAGGAAGCTGCCGGGCATGTGAAAACGACCCGCCTCGAACGGCTCCGCCTGATGGGCGAACCGCTGGATCGAGGGCTCGTTGATCCAACCCCAGGTGAGCGGTTGCGGCGCTCCGATCTTCCCGCCCCCGACCAGCCCACCGTCCGGCGTTACCCACAGTTCCGCGTCGTCCATCTCCAGTTCGAACCCGTCCAGTCCTTTCCCCGGACCACACGCGGGCGAGGTGCAGTCCCGGTCGTAGGCCACTTTGACCGGGTTGACGCCGCTCAGGCGGCTGGAGGATCCCGCCACGACCTGGTCGCCCGCCACCTTCAGCTCGCCTCCCCCGGGGAACCGCACCCGGGCGTCGTAAGGGAAGTGGGCGGTGAACAATCCGGCCTGGAGTTCTCCCTCGAAATCCACGCGGGCTGATCCGTCGGCATGCGCCCGGACCAGGACCTCGGGACTGGAAACCAGATCGAGGGTTTCGAACAACGCCTCGTTGGAGCGCTTCAACCTCGCCGCAGCCGGCACCGGCGCCGCGCGCAACCGGTCCACTTCCTCCCGCCTCACGTAGACCGCCCGTCCGGTCGACTTGAGGGCGAATTCCCCTTGGGATGGGCGCCACCGCAACTCGGAGCCCTCGAACCAAAGCGGCTTGGTTTCCTCGCACCCGTAGAGGATCGGTGGCGTGTAGGTTGGATCCACCGCGGGGATCAGCGCCTGGTTCAGGCCCACGTTCGCGAAGTTCAGGGTCCCCTGCAGAATCCGGGAGTCCCGGTCCAGCCGGTACCCGAACCCCGACGGCAGCCAGACCTGCACGCCGGCGAATGCCCCGCCCGTGTTGAGCACCATTCCCGTCCGGCGGAAACGCACGTTCGCCACGGCGTTGGTATCAGGCGCCGGTTGCTGCACCGCGACATTTGGGGCCCCGGTGTACTCGGCATTCCCGTTCGCCCGCAGGACCACCGGCAGCAGCGTGCCGGTGCCATACGTGTGCTCCGGATGACCGGTGATCACACCGCTCTGACCGTTAACCCCCAACGTGCTCGCCACGCTCGCTGCCGTGGCCGCCCCCGCCACCGGGTTGTTCGCCAGGCTGGAGAACCGGGTCTCGATCCCGCCAAACAACAGCGCCCCGTTGAAGTGCAGCATCCGCCGGCTGGGCAAGGTGACCGTGTTCGCCGGCACCGGCGCTCCCCCTGGCACTTCCACGTGCGCGATCCGCACCACCGCGCGGTACTGTTTGCCCACCGGATCCAGTTGGGTGGTCGGCCGCAACGACAGCGTCTCCGAGGAGTTCACCACGGTGGGCGGGATGGGGAACCCGAACAACGCGATCCCGTGGCTCTGCACGGCACGGGTGACCGTCCGGCTCGACCCCGAAAGCGGGACCGGCGTCCCGGTGGCGGCGTCCTGCAACTCGTAGTCGAACCGCACTTCGACGCTGGTGGTGGTCGGTGAACTCGAGGGCGCGTCGTACCGCCGCAAGGTGAAGTCAACCGCCACCGGGATCGCCTCCCGGCCCGGCACGGTGTTCACCAGGTACTCCCGTTGGTAGGATCCCGCGTCCAGGGTGGTGATGACGTTCAGCGCGGGGTCGTCGTTCTGGCGACTGACGAAGTGGTAGTAGGTTCGCGGGGTCGTCGTGGTCGTCAGCGGCAGCAGAGTGTACCGGCCCAGTCCAGCCGGCCGCTTCTGCATCCGCACCGACACCCGGTAGGTATCGAACGGGCTCAACTGCGTCGTCGGCACCAGGGGGGCGTTGACGTTGCGCGTGGTCTGGGTGATCGGAAAGCCGAAGACCGAGGTCGGCAGGAGGACCGTCTGCTCGACCGTGTAAACGGTGTTCGTGTTGCCCGCCGCGTCGCGAATGGGCAGCGCGTTGGTGGCGGCATCGAGCAACCGGAACTCGACGAGGTACTGGTACTCGAGCGCCCGGGCCGTGTTCGTGCTCGAGAAGCGGATCTCCGCCCGTGCGGCGATGGCGTCGCGGTTGTATGGCGCCCCGGAGGCGTCGGCATCAGCCGCTATCAGGTAGCCGGAGGTCCCGGGGCCGTTGGTGATGCTGAGCGAAAGGATCTGCTCCGAGTGCGCCCGGGCCCACAAGGGTGCCAGCAGACAGCAGAAACAGAACCACCAAGCTAGGCCACGATTATGCACGCGATCTTCGGCTCCTCGGACCTGCCGGTGGCGGCTTCGGGGAACGCACACCTCCTTGACATGCTCCATGCCATCCATCGGTCAGGGTCGCAGTCGTCAGGCCACCAAGACGACGGCTGATTGTCAAAAGAAGAAAGAGGGAAAGACCGGGCCGCCGGGCCAGGGGTTCTCCAGGTCGTGGGGGGCGGGACATCAGGTCGTGGGCGATGCGTGGGGTGACGCCGCTGTGCAGGACGAACCGAATCGGGAAGACCTGGTTACATCATCGTTCCAGCTTGGTACGGGAGGCACGCAATCACCCCAGACATCAACCCAACCCATCCGTGCCGCCATGACCGCACCCGCCTTGGACCCGCAGGAGACATGCCGGGGAGATAGGGGAGATCATGCGGCGACATCCGCCGCATCGAGGCGACGGTGGAGTCGGCTCTCGACAACCTTGCGATCCTGCGAGAGGGGAGCACTGCCACTCCCGGGACGGGAACCTCCGGAGCGGTGGCCTCACAGCGTCCATCCCTTCCGGTATTCCCTGCGCAGCAGTTGGTTGGCGGCCTTGTCGTTGGTGAACTCCATCCTCGCACCGTCCCAGCGGAGCTTCTTCCGGGCGCGCACCGCGATGTTGCCCAGGAGGCAGACTTCCGTTATCAGGCCGGAATGGTCGCTGAAGTTGGACCCCGCCGGCGTCCCGCCGCGGCAGGCCTCGATCCATTCCTGATAGTGCCCCGGTGAACGCGGGAGTGTCTTGGGTGGCTTCGCGTAGCTTTCCATTCTGGACTCGGGGATGAGCCGGCTCCCCATCAGCTTGCCACGGTCACCGACGTAGATGATGTCTCCCATCGGTTGGTCCTCATGCAGTTCGACGGGACGCGGTGGTTTCAATCCGCCGTCGTACCAGTTGATCGTGACGGGAGGCATGTCCGCGCGCGCGGGGAACTCGACCAACGCCTGGCCAGTGGTCTTCTATTCAGGCGGTGAGATGCAGATTCGCGGCGGACGGGGGGTGTTCGGCCGGGAACAGGAGCTGGCCCTGGCGCCGATGGATCGGGCCGGCGTGTTCACGGCGTACCAGTTGGGGGAGTGGGGCTATTACTTTCACAACCTGTCCCACAAGGAATCGTGGCGGCGGGACGTCTACGGAGCGGAGTTCGAGGCTTTCAAGCACCTGATGAAGCCGGCCGGCCTCGCCGGATACGACCGGCGGCCGGGCAGCCGGAGGGAGTGCTTCGAGGTGCTGCGCGAGTATTTCCTCAGCCGCACCCGGGATCTGCTCGGGCGGGTCATCAGCGTGACCGGCCATTCACACTGCGAAGCGTATGCGGGGGAATGGGGGGCGCGCTGCATCGGTCTCGAGTTGGGCGAGAACATCGCGTTCACCCAGTCCAAGATCGCCTTCGCCCGCGGCGCTTCGCGTCAATGGGACAAGCCATGGTCCGTACAGGTCAGCCCATGGTTCGGCCCCTCCTGCACAACCAGCGGCCCGTTGCGGACGGAAGGCGGCATCGTGCGCGGGCTGGATGCGGGTCACTCGCTGAGCTTCCACGAGCGGATGTGGCTGCACGGGTGGTTCGCCGGTCCGGCGATGATGACCCCGGAGAACAGCGTCGCGATCTTCTTCGAGAAGCCGGAAGCGCCGTGGGAGCTGACCGAGCACGGCCGGAAGGCTGCGGAGATGTTCCAGTTCATGAGGAAGCATCCCCGCGCCGTGCCATACTCGCCGGTGGCCGTCGACTTCGACCCGGGTTTTCTGGGTGAACTCGAGAAGTCGCTCCGGCGGGGCAGCCGGGTGTTGATGGCGCCGAGGCATCGGAAGGCTCTCGGCGCCCAGTTCGACCGGGTGGCGGGGCAGGGGAGGGTCGAGGTCCTGGAATCCTGGGTAAACCCGGACACCGGACGGCCGGCCGCGATTTCCAACAAACGGCTGCGGGAGTTGGCTGCCGATCTTCTGCCTCTGACCGTCGGAGGCGATCCGGTCCAGTATGCCGTCAATCGTACGCCCGGGGGCTGGGTGGTGGAGTTGATCAACAACCGTGGGGTGATCAAGCGGGGTGATCGTCCCGCCGTCGTTGATCCGAACGGTCTTGCGCGTGTCGTGCTCCATCCGCGCATCCCCGTCCGGGAGGCAAGGTTTTGGCGTTCGGGCCGTGTCGAGACCAGACCGGGTCGTCTGGATCTGGAGTTGGGACCGGGGGCGGTGGAGTTTGTCGAGTTGCTGGAGCCCCTCCGCCCGTGACCAGGCGGTCCCTCACGTCGGCTGAATCTCCCAGCCCTTTCGGTACGTGCGACGCAGGAGGACGCCGGCCCGTTCGTCCTGACGGAAGCGCAACGATGTGGAATCCCATTCGAGCCGGGTGTCCGGCAGTCGGACGGCGATGGTCCCCAGGAGAATGGCCTCGGTCATGGGACCGGCCTGCGCGAAGTGCGACTCGCACATCGGCCCGCCAAGGCAGGCGTCGACGAAGTGATGATAGTGGTTCCGTTCGGCGAACCTGGGACGTTGGATCCCGGCGAACTTGTCTTCCGGAAGCAGCAGTGGAGACCGACCCAGCGGATTGAGAAGCGCGCCCTCGGTGCCGATGATCATGGCGGATTCGGCCGGGTAGTCGGGAACGGAATACAGGGCGCGGACGTTCTCGGGCGCCCAGAACTCGCCATCGAACCATTCGATGGTGAGTTCGTCCCCGGCGGTGAGGTCGTTGCCCGGGAACGTCCAGGTGACGTGGTTTGCCTGCGGCCAGGTGTCGGCACGTCGGGCGGAAGAGTCCTTCCAGGATTCCTGGACCCGGGCCTGGACGGACTTGGGGGGGGCGAGTTGCAGGCCCTTCCAGACGGCGTCGAAGACATGACACCCGATGTCACCAGACCAGCCGGTGCCGAAGTCGAGCCAGCCTCGCCAGCGGGTGGGGTGGTAGACGTCCGGGGCAAAGGGGCGCTCCGGGGCGGTGCCGAGCCAGAGATCCCAGTCGAGGTGGGGCGGCGGCGGTTGGCCTTGTGACGGGCGCGGGCCGACCGGGCGGTAGGCTTCGACGGCACCTGGGCGGTTGGCGCTGAGGTAGACGTGCTTGACCTTGCCGATCACGCCCTGGCGGAGCCAGGCGACGGCCGTTCGATCGCCGGCACCGGATGCCAGTTGGGTTCCGAGTTGGGTGATGACGCCCCGTTTCACGGCGGCCTCGGTGAGCGCCCGGACCTCGGCCACGTCGTGGCACATGGGCTTCTGGCAGTAGACGTGTTTGCCCTGCCGAATCGCCGACATCGCGACGGCGAAGTGCGTGTGATCCGGGACCGTCACGTTCACGGAATCGATGCGGCCAGCCTCGCGCTCGAGGAGTTCGCGCCAGTCCCGATACTTGCGGGCGTTGGGCACCTTGGCGGCGGCGGCGTTGAGGTGGTTTTGGTCGACATCGCAGATCGCCACGACATCCAGTCGTGGGTGGGTGCGGAAGTTCTCGAGGTCCACGGCGCCCATGCCGCCGACCCCGACACAGGCGTGCTGGAGGCGGTTGGTGGCGGAAGCCGCCCGGGCCCTGGACAGGGACGCGGGGAGCAGTGGTGTGGCCAGAGCGGTGGCGACGCCGGTGGTGGTGGTGCGCAGGAAGCTTCGGCGGGAGGTGGGTGTGGATGGGGAAGTGCTCATGGCGAACGGGGTATCCTGGGTATCCTGTGGCGAGTGGGGGGGATTCCGGCGTTGTTCGTACCAGAACCACATCCTTCCGCAACGGAAGTGCCGTGGACTGCATGGATCACGCGATGATCCGTCACGACAACCCAGGCGCCGCGGCAGCAGTCGGGTCCGCGGTCCACGCATCGACCGGTTGGCTCGGTTGGCTCCAGCCTGCCGGCAGGGGACGGCGTGCTTCTTCCGCCTGCGGTTTTCGCGGGGAAATCCCGGTCCGTTGGCGGCACTCTGGTCGCCGCCTCCCAACCGGCAGTCCATGCTCCGCCGTATCATGTCCACCCCGTGGTTTCTTCACCGGCCTGGGTTGACTGCTGGGAACGGGTGGGGAGCGTCAACGCAACCCACTTAACCCGTTGATATTTATGGTGCCGATGGCGGGACTCGAACCCGCACGACCGATTAAGGTCTGGGGATTTTAAGTCCCCTGTGTCTGCCATTTCACCACATCGGCTGCCGTTGGATTGCAGTAGGTTCCGTTGCCGATGGCCAGCCTCAACCTGCCCTGACCAGGCAAAGGGTAAGGTTCAGCGTGACGCCAAGGGAGCCGGCGCGCGCCCAGCCACCAACACCTACAGATGGTCACGGACCCTCGCCAGCGACGGGTTCGTCGGCTTGGGCGGCTGCTGAACCACGGCTCCACGGGAGGGACGCACCCCTGAACGCACCAGGTCGCCACGGTGGCTGCGGGGCAAGATGGCCTCTCCCGAGGCTCCTGCGTGGGGCGGGTGGGTCGTTCGGTGACGTTCAGGAAGGAGACCCCCAACTTGCCGAGGGCGTACTCCGATTCCCGGAGATAGTCCCCGTAGCTCATCATCCAGTGGAATCCTTTCATCTCGTCCATGAGCGCATGGCTGTCGCCCTCGATCCTGACGTCGATCTGGGACCGGCAGATGTCGAGGAACGGGTTCGCCATGATCCTCCCGCGGAATCCCACCCAGTGCCGGCACGCGAAATCGGGGATGAGGTTGGTGACGACCTGGCCCAATTTCATGGCCACCTTCGGTGCGACGCCGTAATCCGACTCGAAGTGCGTCAGCAGGCGGGCCTTCTCGGCGCGGCGGCCGTCCATGCGGCGAGGCGCCGTGCAGTGCGCCAGGGTGACGATGTCGCCGTGGGGGTAGGTGGGATCGTTCAGGAAGACCGGCTTGCCGGAGATGTAGTGGAGCAGGATGCCGCTGAAAGATGGCGAGCCTGAGGGCGTCAAGAGCCCCACCGAGGTCGGCACCGGCCGAGTGAAGGATGAGCGAGTGCCCCTCTCGGAGATCATCAAGGTTCTCAATGATCGGTTTGGCACCAGCTTCACGGGGGAGGATCGCCTGTTCTTCGAGCAGATTCAGGAGAAGGCGGTGAAGAACGAGCAGGTGATTCAAACCGCTCACGCCAACCCGTTCGACAAGTTCCAGCTCGGGATCAAGCGGTTCATCGAGGAGATGATGATCCAGCGGATGGCGGAGAACGACCGAATCGTGACCCGGTACATGGACGATCAGGCGTTTCAGGATGTTGCCTTTCCCGTTTTGGCGAAGGCGATTTTTGACCGCATTCTTGGGCAAGCGGAGGCGCCATCGGGGAATGACGCCGTTAGCAAGGGGCCTGTGGCCGGCGCACCGTGAGGGAAAGCGCCCCCCGAGACTGACACGGGAAGCGGCTCAACGTATGCTTCGTCGACGTGTCGCATTCTGGCACCAATTGGCACCGTCAGGAGCGGGCGGTGGTTGCACTGCTTGGCGGCGCGACTATCGAAGAGGCAGCAACGGCGGCTGGGGTATCTCGACGCACCATCGCCCGATGGCGGACCGAATCGGGGTTTTGTGCCCGTTTGCGCGAAGTCGGGGACCGTTCCTTGGCGGACGCGCAAAGCATGCTGAGGGCGACGCTCCCACGAGCAGTTGGAACCTTGGCAGCGCTCCTTTCTGCCCCTGAGGACGGAACAAGGCAGCCCGCAGCCGCGACTTTGATGCGGGTCTGATCGCCGGGCCGACCCCGGATGAACAACCGCCGGCGTCGAACGCCGATGGGTGCGACGGTCGCGTTGTGGTCGTCCCCGGCGAACACTTAGAGGCGATCAGTGCGGCTTTCGACCGATACCTCCGGCCGGGGGATCCGACGGTGGTCCTTCTGCCGGAGAGCGGAGATGAGCGCCCCGAGGACGTCGCGAAGCCGTCGTGAGCGTGAGGGGAGCGAAACCCGGCGCCAACTTGGCGTGCGGGCGGGCCAGCGGGAATGAGCGCAAGGCTGCCGAGATTGGAATCGGGTGGTTTCGGCGGGCGGACGCGTTTAGAAGACCCGGCGTGGTGGTCCAAGGACTTGCGGCGAGTGCGGCGACGGCACAACCTCCCCCCATGGTTTTCGAACGGCAACGCCGACTCCTGGCACTCGTGGATGCTCTGGGAGGATGCGTGCCGGCATTGGACTTCCAGAAACTGCTGTTCCTCTATACCCGGGAAGAGGAGCCCGAGCCCTCCTACGAGTTCGTCCCATACCGCTTTGGTGGGTTCTCCTTCACGTCGTATGCCGACAAGCGGCGCCTGATCGAACTGGGGATGCTCGGAGACGAGGAGCGCCAATGGACGTTGACGGAGACTGGCAAGACGCTGGCACGGCAGTTCGGCTCGGAGCGTGTCAAAATGGATTCGTTCGCGAGACGTCGGGCTGGACTTCGAGGCGACGCCCTCGTCGCGGAGGCCTATCGACGTTTTCCGTACTACGCCACTCGAAGCGAGCTCGCTGAGAAGGTGCTGGCGGGCGACCCGGCAGCCTTGGGGAAGATTGCGCAGGCTGCGGTCGCCAAGTCGGTCCCGGGGCTGTGCACGATCGGCTACGAAGGTCGGAGCCTTGAGGACTACCTGAACCAGTTGATCCGCGCCGGGGTGACGCTGCTTTGTGATGTCCGTCGGAATCCCTTGAGCCGGAAGTATGGGTTTTCAAAGGGCACCCTGGCGAAAGCCTGTGAGGGGGTCGGCCTTCGATACGAGCACTTGCCCGAGCTGGGGATCGCGTCGGATCGGCGGCGAGAGCTGAACACCCAGGCGGATTACGACGCACTCTTTGCCGATTACGAGGGAAAGGACCTGCCGGGGCAGGGGGCCGCATTGGCCCGCATCGCTGGGTGGATTCGGGAAGGTAAGCACCGGGTGGCGTTGACGTGTTTCGAACACGCTCCCGAGCAGTGCCATCGCCATTGCGTCGCGGAGGCCTTGGAGAGGGCCTTTGGCCGGACGCTCGCGCCCACACACCTTTGACTCGCTTCGCCATGGTTCGGGACCGCGTTCTAATCACCGTAAAGACCTATCCCACCCTTTCGCGGAAGTACGGGGAGACCGTTTGTACCGCGGGGGTCCGTGAAGACGGAACTTGGGTTCGCATCTATCCCGTGCCCTTTCGTCGCCTCGAAGACAAGGAGCAGTACAGCAAGTTTGACTGGGTCGAGGCGGAGCTTCGCAAGAGCACCGCGGACCCGCGCCCCGAGACCCGGCATCCCACGGATGTCCGGCAGTTGCAGCCGGTCGGCCATATCGATACCCGCGATAATTGGCGCGAACGCCGAAAGCTCCTTCTCGAAACCGCCCGCGTCTATTCGCGGCTGGAAGAACTGATCGCGGGGGCGAAGGCAAACGCGCTGTCCCTTGCTGTGTTTCGGCCCACGAGGATCACGGACTTCGTGTGGGAGGAAGAGGAGCGCGACTGGGATACATCGAAGCTGGCCCAGATGCGGGACAAGACCCGTCAGGGCGAACTCTTCACCGAGGAGGCGTGGCGTCAGACGTTCCAGGTCATCCCCAAGCTTCCCTACAGCTTCTCGTACCGGTTCGAGGACGCGGACAGGCGGAAGAGCGAATTGCAGGTTCTCGACTGGGAGGCGGGCGCCCTTTACTGGAACTGCTTGCGGAGCACGGATGGGGACGAACGGGCGGCCCTCGCCAAGGTCCGGGCGAAGTACCTGGAAGAGTTCGTCACCCGGGACTTGCACTTCTTCCTCGGCACGACGCAGGAGTTCCACTTCCGCGCTCCCAATCCGTGGGTCATCGTTGGGGTGTTCCCGATCCCTCACGAACGCCAGCGGCGCTTGCTCTGAGCAGAGAGCAACCGGTAGCCCTCCGAGCGGGGGCGTCTGTGAACCTTTTGTGAACCTTTCGGCCTTGGCCATCGAGAGCCTGGTCTGGCGCATTCGAAATGGCTTTCATGCAGGAATGCCAATGACGGATGCGGAATCTCGGGAATGCTACGGGACGCGCTGAAACCGGCTCCGAGGGTATTTTAAGTCCCCTGTGTCTGCCATTTCACCACATCGGCTGCCGTTGGATTGCAGTAGGTTCCGTTGCCGATGGCCAGCCTCAACCTGCCCTGACCAGGCAAAGGGTAAGGTTCAGCGTGACGCCAAGGGAGCCGGC
>JBBQML010000056.1:0-12486 GCA_038328885.1 Verrucomicrobiota bacterium
ACACCTCGCCAGGCAGAACCCCGCGCAACTCCAGGCGCGCGGTCAGGATCCGGTAGACGTGGGGGTCCGGCTTGCTGAACCCGTGCGCGAACGACCAGAAACAGAGCTCCGGTTCAAACATCCCCAACCCGAGCCCATCCCCGGCCCCTCCCAACGCCCGCCTCAGTTCCTCGATCGAGTAGGGCTGCGCGTTCGAAGCGATCCCCAGGGTGACCCCTTCGCCCCGCAACTCCTGCAGGGCCTCCGCCGCCCCGGGCATCAGTTCAACGGAGTGCCAGAGGCCAGCCTGCTCGAGAAGGAACGCCGAGCGCTGCGCCGGGGAGAGCGTCCGCATCGAGGGGAACACCGAACCCACGACGCTCTCCCAGTTCACCTCGGGGTAAAGGATTCCCCGGGCCCGCGCCTCCCTGTGGTCAGCGCGCACCCGCTCCTCGAGCGCACGACAGAACGCTTCCCACGCCGGCACTGGCTCCCCGCCGAACGCCCCGCGCACCAGGGTCTCCCACCGCGCCGCCACATCCGGCGGTCCAGGCTCCACGCGCAGCAGGGTTGCGTAGACATCGAAGATCACAGCCCTCGGCTTTCCCGTCCGGACCCTGGGTGGGGGTGGGGTCAGGGGCACGGCGAGGTTCTCTCCCAGGTTCAGGATTCCGGAAACCACAACTGGGGGAGAACCTCGCCGGATCAAGCCGCTGCCGCACGAATTCCCCCTGGACCGAAAGTGAGGCGCCTGGCCGGGGCGCCGGCGCGCGGAGCGCGGCGCGGCAGATCCGCCAGAACCTCCGCCCATAGGCCGGTCCGGCCAGCCGCGCCGCTGCCTCCAGGGGCCACGGCGTCGCTGGGATCGGACCCGTCGCCAAGGCCCTCCGCAGCCGCCCCAACCAGGGGTTTGCGGGCGCGCAGAGCCGCCAGGTTTCCTGGGGGTCGCGCACCAGAACCTCCAACTGCGCTGTGAGGGTCAACCGGCTGAAGGCGATGAGAGGCCCCTTCGGGCCATCCTGCAAAGGCCAGGGCGCGCTCTTCCCCACGCAGGCTCGATAGGCCGCGGGCAGGCGCTCCCGCCACGCCTGGAACAATGTCTCCTGCCTCCGTTGTTCCGCGCGCAGATCGAAACAGGTGACGGAAATGCGCACCTCGGAGTAGAGGAGCGGAAAACGAAAACCCAGTCGCCTCAAGTCGGGCACCACGTTCGGCAACGCGCGGGCCAGAAGCGGCCTACCCGCCGCGGCAGCTTCCAGGTACGGCAGGCCGAAGCCCTCCAGAATCGAGGTGAAGAGCACCATCTCGCTCCGGGCGTAGAGCTCGGGGACGGATGGAGCGCGCACGAAGGTGCCTCCCACGGGTTCCGCCAGGACCCCCAGCCGCACCCGCCAATCGCCACCCCTTGCGGCCCCGACCAGCCGCTCGAATGCCGGCATCTCCTCCCGTGAACTGGCGGCGGCCGTCGTCAGCAACCAGGCGTCCGGTCGAAGCCACCGCGCCAGCAGGATCGCCTCCCCCACGTTCTTGCGCCTCAGAAACCGGCACGGCAACACCCACAGCCGGGCGTCACCGTCGCCGGCGCATTGTCGCGCCACCCACTCGCGGAGTTCCCGCCTCCGCTCCACCCCCGTCGAAACGGCCGGGGCGGCCTCCAATTCCACCGGGTTCGGCAGCCACCCCGCGCGGTCCCCGAAACCACGCCGCAGCACCGTCACGTCCTCGCGGTTGATCCCCAGATGCACGATGGACGGCTCGGTGGGTAGCGTGGCCCCCGCCACCGCCCCGGGCGTCCGAAAACCCGCTGCGCACAGATCCGCCCACCGCTGCCACCGGTTGTCGAACCACCAGTCGTGGTGATGAAACACCACCGTCATGCCCAGGGCCCCGGCCCAGCGCCGCAGTTCGTCCCCCACCCGCCCGTTGCGACCCAGTCCGGGGTTATGCACCCAAAGCAGGTCGCCCCGCTCGGCCCCGAGCGGAAGCCCCTGCCCGAGCGCGGCCCGCACGCGAAGTCGCCACTCGCGCAGCGGGGTTGCAGGTTGTTCGGTGAGGTAGCCCAATTCCGGCACGATGTGCATCCGTAGCGGCACGGGGCCCAGGGCCCGGGCGAAGCGTGCGAGCCAGTCCGCCCGCGGGGCCTCGCCGCCCAACAGCCATACCCCGGTCACCGGACCCGGGGCCCCCAGGACCACGGCCGGCGTCGCCAACTCGATGACCCGCCGAACCCCCCCGGGCCGGTAGTGGTGATGCGCGATGAACAACTGCAAGAGGACCCAACTTTCGACGCAAACAGGGAGCGACGGCGAACCAATAATCCTCCTCGCCCACGTCACGGTCATCCCCGGCTTTCTTCACCGATCGAGTGGCCAGCCTTGACGACACGCCCCGCCAGGTGGTTTGTAGCAGCCTCGCCGCGCCCGTGAGGAGGCACGACGTCCAAGGGTCCGGGATCAGGCAACCCGGAGGTCAACCGGATGGTCGGGCCGCCATCCGCGCAAACGCAGCCGCAACCGCACCGCCGAACGTCTCCGTGTCCTGCCCGCACCGGCACGGCGTCGACGATGCCTGGTCGCTCACCGAACGCATGTCCGATTTTTTCCAGACCGGCGCCATCGCCACCATCCATCGCCTCGGCCCCCCGGGGGTCGCCCGTCTCGAACGGGAGCTCGTCGCCTTCTCGGACGAGAACCCCATCGCGCTGGTGCTGCCGTGCCACGTGAGGGAACTCGGCACGCGTGCGCTTCGCACGATCCTGCGCGAGTTGTGTCACGTCCCCTACCTGAAGCAGATCGTGGTCGGCATCGACGGCGCCACCCGGCAGAGCGACTGGCGTAAGGCCAAGCAGTTGTTCGGTCAGCTTCCGCAGAAGCCGATTTTGCTCTGGAACGACGGCCCGCGGCTCTCGGCACTTTTTCGTCACCTGGATGACGCGGAGCTCGGGCCCGGCACCATTGGCAAGGGCCGCAACGTATGGATCTGCTTCGGACTCGTGCTGGCCAGCGAACAGGCCCGCATGATCGCGGTTCATGACTGCGACATCATCTCCTACAACCGTGAATTGCTGGCCCGGCTTTGCCACCCCGTCGCTCACCCCAGTCTCGGCTTCGACTTCTGCAAGGGCTACTACGCCCGGGTGACCGACCGCCTCAACGGCCGCGTCATGCGCCTCCTGGTCACGCCCTTGATCCGGGCCCTCAAGAGCATCGTCGGCCAGCACCCGTACCTGGTCTACATGGACACCTTCCGGTACGCGCTCTCGGGCGAGTGCGCGCTCGACCTCGACCTCGCGCGTCGCGCGCGGATTCCCTACGACTGGGCGCTGGAGATCGGCTTCCTCTCGGAGGTGTTCCGCAACTGCTCGCCGCGCGCGATCTGCCAGTCGGAGTTGTGCGAGAACTACGACCACAAACACCAGGACCTCTCCGTGCGCGACCGGGAGAAGGGCCTGAACAAGATGGCCATCGACATCGTCAGGTCGATCTACCTGCGCATGGCGGCCGAGGGTATCCGGCTGGATGCCGGGCTCTTCGACACCCTGCTGAGCGCCTACATGCGGCAGGCGGAGGACACCCTCCGTTTCTATGCGGCGGACGCGGCTGTGAACGGGCTCACCTACCCGCGTCACGAGGAGGAACGGGCGGTCACCATGTTCTCCGAAAGCCTCCAGGCCGCGACGCGGGCGTTCCTGGAGGACCCGCTTTCCACCCGGCTCCTCCCCAACTGGAACCGCGTCCAATCCGCGCTCCCTGGTTTCCTGGAGGAACTCCAGGAGGCGGTCCGACTGGACAACGAATGAGGCTCCAACAGCCTGTCCAAAAAGCCCCCTTGTCCCGTAGTCGCCGTGGTGACACGGCGCAATCATTGGCTTTTCGGGGTTCCTTTGCGTTGCTCCCGGCGGCCGCCAGACTTTTTCAAAGGGGCTGCTAGCAGCCTGTTCCTGTCCCGTAGTCGCCGTGGTAACACGGCGCAATCATTGGCTTTTCGGGGTTCCTTTGCGTTGCTCCGGGCGGCTGCCAGACTTTTTCAACGGGGCTGCTAGGCGCCTTCGCCGAAGAGGTTGGACAGGCGGGCCAGCAGTTTCCGCTGGGCCACCCGGTACGAGAAGTATTTCAAGCCCAGCTCGTAGTTGATGTCCCCCCACTCCCGCCGGAGCGCCGGATCCGCCAGCACGCGCCGGGTCAGCTCCACCGTTTCACGCCCGAGCAACTGGGTCATCTCCACCGTCCGGAAACCCAGCGGCGCGAGGTCGCGCGCGTAGACCGCGTAGGTGTTCACCACGACCGGCTTCCGGAAGTAGATCGCCTCCAGAAACGCGTTGCCGAAGCCCTCGTACAGGCTCGGATAGGTCACCAGGTCGCAGTGCGGGTACAGATCAAACAGGGTGAAGCGCTTGCGCCCTTGCTCGTCCAGTCCCCGCACGTCGGCCACCCGATCTGCTACGAACCGCACCTCCACCCGGGCATCGTGGATACGCTCGAGGAGCAGTTGGACGTAGTCGCTGCCCTCGTCACCCGCGGGGTGGGAGATCACCAGCTTCGCCCGGGGGTTGCCCAGGCGCCGCACCAGTTCGATGGCGTGCTCGATCCCCTTGCGGGCGACCACCCGCGTCGGCTGCAGGATGAACACGTCGTCCTCCGCCAGCCCGAGTTCCCGCCGCACATCCTGGTTGTAGGCGTCGATGCCCGGCGCCGGTCGCTCGTAATCCAGGACATTCGGGATGATTGCCGAGGGAAGGCCCACCCGGCGGGCGAGTTCCTTCTGCGCCATGGAGTTGATGACCACGTGCTCAATGCGCGGCAACGCCGGGGGAAACGCGGCATGCTGGTAGTCCGCCACCGAGCCAATCACGAACCGCTCCCGCTCCCAGGCGAAGTCGTGATGGTGCGCGATGGCCGGCAACCCGGTTTCCGCCAGGACCTCGGTCATGGCCAGCCCGAGCGGAATGTGCATCGGGATGGCGAGGATGTTCTGCGGCACGAGGACCTCGATCCCGAACCGGTCGATGAAACGGTACAGCTCGTCCTTCAGCCGTTCCTTGATCTCCTGGATCCGGTTGCTGGTCTCCCGTTCCCGCCGGGAGACCCCGAACAGCCGGCCCTGGAGCTCGGCCACCTCGGGGTGGCCAAAGAAGGCGAGCGGAACCAGCGAACTCGCCTCCGCCGGCGTGTCGAGCACCCCCGCCAACCAAAAACTGCGGTGGCCGCAGCTCTCCAGAATGGAAGCCCACTTCCGCGCTTCCAGGGTCACCCCGTCCGTGCCGTGAAACCGGGTGGAAACGAACCCGAGACGCTTGCCCGGAATCCCCTGCTGCGATGCTGGCGTATCGGTGTCCATGGATCAAATCGACGACCCCGCACCCTAGACGGCGATCCGTCGCTGCCAAAGAAATTCCCTCGCCGCCGCCCCCTCGACGCGGATGATGAGTCCCGACAACGTCGCCCGCCGCCCGCCTGCCGATGAGCCCGCTCCCCTCCACCATGCCAGTGACCGACCCGGTCCTCCGTCGGATGACCGCCCTGGGCATCCGCGAGGAGGACCTGGAGGAAACCTTCGTCCGTTCGGGCGGCCGCGGTGGCCAGAACGTCAACAAGACCTCCACCTGCGTCCAGTTGCTCCATCGGCCCACCGGCCTCCAGGTCAAGTGCCAGGCCAGCCGCCAACAGGGCCAGAACCGCGATCTGGCCCGCCGGTTGCTTTTGGAGAAGATCGCGGCTCAGCGGAGGCTCGCCGCCGAGCAAGCCCAAGCCGAGCGCGAGCGGTTGCGCCGCCAGAAGCGTCCCCGCAGTCGCGCCGCCAAGGAACGCATCCTCGCCGCGAAATCGATCCAGTCCCGGCGCAAAACCGCCCACCAGCGGGCCCTCGCCGACGATTGAAGACCACCCCCTCATGAGCCCCCACTCCACCGACACCACCATGGCCCTGTTTCTCGATCTCGAGAACATCGCCCTCGGAACCCGCGATGCCCACTTCCCGCGCTTCGACATCCAGCGCGTCATCGAACGTCTCCTGTTGAAAGGCCACATCGTGGTCAAGAAGGCCTACTGCGATTTCGACCGCTACAAGGAGTTCAAGCGGGACCTCCACGAGGCCGCCTTCGAGCTGATCGAGATCCCGCACATCCGCCAGTCCGGCAAGAACTCGGCCGATATCCGGATGGTCGTGGACGCCCTGGATCTCTGCTACACGAAGGGGCACGTCGACACCTTCGTGATCCTGAGCGGGGACTCCGACTTCTCCCCGCTGGTGAGCAAGCTCCGCGAAAACGCGAAGAAGGTGATCGGCGTGGGCGTGAAGAACTCGACCGCCGATCTCTTCATCAACAACTGCGACGAGTTCCTCTACTACGACGACCTCGTCCGCCCGGCCCCGGCCAAGGCCGCGCCGGCCGGAGCGAAGGCCGCGCCGGCCGTTTCGCCCATGAACGCGGGCAGCGGCGGGGGCTCGAACGCAGGTGGCCGTGGCGGTGGCGAGCCCGCCCGCGGCGGGGAAGGCAGCCCTCCCGCCGCTCTGCCTCCGGAGAAGGCGTTGGCCCTGATCGCCGAGACGCTCGATGCGCTCAGCGAGGAGCGGGAGGAGGACGAGCAGATCTGGGGCTCGATGATCAAGCAGACCCTCAAGCGCCGGAACCCCGGATTCAACGAGCGGGCGTACGGCTTCCGCTCGTTCAACGACCTGCTGATCGAAGCCCAGCACCGCGGGTTGCTGAAGCTCCAGCCCGACGAGAAATCCGGCGGTTACACCGTCCGCTATACGGGCTGAGCCTTTGGCCCCCTGGAGTCCCCGGGAGCCCGGAGGTCCTTCAACCCGATCTTGCGGTGCTCGGGGTCGGGGTGCTGGCGGTAAAGCACGGCCACGTTCCCCACGCGCTGGATGAGGCGGCTGCGCGTGCGGGTGGCCAGTTCGGGCACCAGGGCCTTCTTCTGGTCCTTGTGGGCCTCGAGTTTCACTTTCACCAACTCATGCAGCGTGAGGGCCTGGTCGACCGAGGCCACGAATGCGTCGGATAGGCCGCCCTTCCCCAGATGCGCCACGGGTTTCAGCAACTGCCCCAGGGACTTCAACTGGCTGAGGTGCGGGCCGGGCAGGGAATCGTCACTCATCGCGG
Organism: Verrucomicrobiota bacterium; assembly: GCA_038328885.1. Classification (GTDB taxonomy): domain Bacteria; phylum Verrucomicrobiota; class Verrucomicrobiia; order Limisphaerales; family CAIMTB01; genus CAIMTB01. The sequence goes on from JBBQML010000056.1 coordinate 7,088, forward strand.
CCGCAGCGTAGGAGGCCACCGCCACGACGGGAAGCCTCCCGTGCGCGCCACGGCGAACCGTCCGTTCCCGACCTCGGCCTCCGGCGATCTCCAGCGTCTTCCCGATCGACCCGGTGGCCGGGGCCTGCCGGAATTAATCCCGGTGCCAGACCTGGGAATTGTCCGCGCGGCAGGTTCGGGGTCACATCTCCGATTTTGACAAATTCGGAGACATCGAAGCCGACGAATTTAACGATGGCAGAGGTGGATGGCGGGATCATAGAAATGCATTGGTTGCTGGTTTTGCGGAGGAATCCGGGGAGCCCCAACCCTGTGGCTCCAGGCGGCATGGCGCGATTATGTCATCAAATCCAAAAGTTCTTGGTTTGGATTTTGCCTCAGTCTGCGCTTCACCCAGTTCTACACGCCCGAGATGGTCCAGGAGCTCGATCGCGCCTGGCAGCAGCAGACCACGAGCTTCACCGAGCTTGTCGAGCAAACCTCCGTCGGCCCGCCCAAGCGCGCGCGGCCAGGGCAACGCGCGGCGACAGGCGAAACCTTAGGAACCTCTCGAGGATTCACCGTGAAACCCATCCTCAGCCTGGCCCTCGCCCTCTCCGCGCTCTGTTCCCCGCTCGCTGCCTCGCCGCAGCACCCGAACGTCCTCTTCATTGCGATCGACGATCAGAACGACTGGATCGGTCCCCTCGGCGGCCATCCGCTGGTGAAAACTCCGAACCTCGACCGCCTCGCCGCGCGCGGCACCACCTTCCTGAACGCACACTGCAACGCACCGCTGTGCAATCCCTCGCGCACCAGTCTGATGCTCGGCTTGCGCCCCACCACCACCGGCATCTACGGGCTCTCACCGTGGTTCCGCGAGGTTGCGGCGTGGCGCGACCGGGTGACGCTCCCGCAGCATTTCAAGGCACAGGGATACCGGACTTTCACCGGCGGCAAGGTGTACCATGGCGGCGTTGGCGGTCCGCAGAAGCAGGCGGTCGAGTTCGATGTCTGGGGACCGGGCGGGGGCGTCGGCGCCAAGCCGGACCGGAAACTCATTCCCCCGACACCCATGGGGAACCATCCACTCATGGACTGGGGGGCCTTTCCGCACCGGGACCAGGACAAGGGCGATTACCAGGTCGCCAGTTGGGCCGTGGAGCGAATCAGGAGCGCGGGCAAGGAGCAGCCCTTCTTTCTCGCCGCGGGATTCTTCCTGCCGCACGTCCCTTGCTATGCCTCGGAGACATGGTTCGACCTCTACCCCGACGACGACACCGTGCTGCCGAGGATTCTGGAGGACGACCGCGCTGACGTCCCGCGGTTCTCCTGGTATCTGCACTGGGAACTCCCCGAACCGCGCCTCAGGTGGGTGAGGGAGAACCACCAGTGGCGCAACCTTGTCCGCTCCTACCTTGCCTGCACCAGCTTCGTGGACGCGCAGATCGGCCGGCTGCTCACCGCACTCGAGGAAGCCGGTATCGCCGACAACACCATCGTCGTCGTCTGGGGCGACAACGGCTATCACCTCGGCGAGAAGGCCATCTCCGGGAAGAACACGCTCTGGGAGCGATCCACCCGCGTGCCGCTGATCTTCGCCGGTCCCGGAGTGACGGTAGGCGGGCGCTGCCGGCAACCGGCCGAACTCCTCGACATCTATCCCACGCTGGTCGAGTTGTGCGCCCTGCCCGCTCGCCAGGACCTCGAAGGTCTCAGCCTGGTTCCGCAGCTCAGGGACGCGGAAGCGAGGCGGGAGCGGCCTGCGATCACCTCCCACAACCAGGGCAATCACGGCATCCGCAGCGAGCGCTGGCGCTACATCCGCTACGCCGATGGCAGCGAGGAACTCTACGATCACCGGAGCGACCCCGACGAATGGAGGAACCTCGCCGGCGAACCCGGACACGGCGCGGTGATCGAAGACCACAGGAAATGGCTGCCGGGGATCGACGTTCCTCCCGCACCCAACAGCGCAAGCCGCGTCCTGACCTACAACAAGACGACCGACGAGGCCCTCTGGGAGGGGAAGCCCGTCAAGCGCACCGATCCCATTCCCGAATAGACGATTCCACCGAGACCACCATGAAGACCGGCCTCCACCTTGCACTCGCCGCGCTCGGCGCGTTGCTCGCCTGCCCTGGCTCCCTCCCTGGGGCCGAGAAGCCCAACCTCATCTGGATCATGGCCGATGACCTCGGCTACGCCGAACTTGGCTGCTACGGCCAGCGGACCCTCACCACGCCGAACCTCGACCGCATGGCGCGCGAGGGGATGCGTTTCACGCACTTCTATGCCGGCGCCACCGTGTGCGCGCCCTCGCGCAGCGTGCTGATGACCGGGCAGCACCACGGCCACACGCGCGTGCGCGGCAATGCCGGCCCGGCGAATCCAGCCGCCCAGGCGCTCCAGCGGGAGGACTTCACGGTGGCGAAGCTGCTGCAGCCTGCCGGTTACCACACGGCGCTCATCGGCAAGTGGGGACTCGGCGACGTGGGGGCAGCGGAGACCGGGCTGCCGCGCCGGCATGGGTTCGACCATTTCTTCGGCTATCTGAACCAACGCCACGCGCACAACCATTTCCCTGACTTCCTCTGGCTGAACGAGGAGCGACTCGCGCTGCCGAACATCGTCACCCCTGTGGGCGGCGAAGGCGCGGGCTATGCGACCAGGGCGGTCCAGTTTGCGGACGATCTCTTCACCGACGATGCGCTCAGGTTCGTTGCCTCGAACCAGTCGGGACCGTTCTTCCTGTATTGGAGCATGGTGATCCCCCACGCGAACAACGAGCGCACGCGCGAGCTGAAGGACGGGGCAGAGGTCCCGGACTACGGCCCTTACGCGACGAAGGACTGGCCAGCCCAGGACAAAGGGCATGCGGCCATGATCTCGCGGCTCGACGGCTACGTGGGCCGCCTGCTCGAACAACTCCGCCGGCTTGGGCTGGAGCGCAAGACGCTGGTGGTCTTCACCAGCGACAACGGGCCGCACAACGAGAGCAACCACAACCTCGCTCGCTTCCAACCCTCCGCCCCGTTCAGCGGACTCAAACGCAGCCTCACCGACGGCGGCATCCGCGTCCCCTGCATCGCCTGGTGGCCGGGCAAGGTGACGGCCGGCACCGAAACCTCCCACGTGGCCTATTTCGGGGACTGGATGGCGACCGCCGCGGAACTCGCCGGAGTCGAGCCTCCCGCGGGGCTTGATTCCCTCAGCTTCGTTCCCACGCTCCTGGGAAACCCCGGCGGACAAAGGCAACACGAGTTCCTCTACTGGGAGTTCCACGAAGGCGGCTTCCGGCATGCCGCCCTTTACCAGGGCCGCTGGAAGGGCATTCGCTCCGGGGCGCCCGACGCGTCGCTGCGATTGTTCGACCTCGAGCACGACGTCGCGGAGAAGGACGATCTCGCCGCGCAGCATCCCGACCTTGTGCGGCGCATCAGCGACTACCTCGCGACCGCCCGCACGCCGCTGCCCGCATGGGAGCCCAGGTGGAAGCCCGCGCCGCAGGCCAAGGAACCCGCCGGGTCGACGCCGCCCGCGAGCGCGCCGGCCGGAGTCGCCGCTCCGCCCTGAGCGACCTTGCCTGCACGTCCACCGGATTGAACCCGGCCCGCCTGGCAGTGAGTCGAGTCACCGCGGGAGCCGGCGTGACGAGGCTCACCTTCCTGGCTGTTCGGGGGGGTTGCCGGGTGAGGGACTGGATCTCGGTGGCGCGTTCCCGTTCGTCGGTGAGTGCCGAGGCCCAGACCCCCGATCGCGAGCGGGAAATTCCCCCCCATTTCTAACGTCTTTCGCGCCCGGCCCAGCCATCCTCCGGGCATTCCCCTGACATCATGATCAACCGACGCTCATTCCTCCGCACCGCCACGACCCTGGCGGCGGGCATCCAAATCGTCCCCCGCCACGTCCTCGGCCAGGGCCAAACGCCTCCGAGCGGCAAGCTCAACATCGCCGGTGTCGGCATCGGCGGCCAGGGCGGGGGCGTCCTCGGCGAGATGAAGGGGGAGAACATCGTCGCCCTCTGTGACGTCGACTGGACGAAGGCGGCGGGCACCTTCAACGCCTTTCCAAACGCCGAGCGCTTCAAGGACTACCGGGTGATGCTGGAAAAGCGGAAGGACATCGACGCGGTCATGGTCGCCACTCCCGACCACATGCACGCGCCCATCACCCTGGCGGCCCTGCGCGCCGGCAAGCACGTCTATGTCGAGAAGCCCATGGCCCACACCATCGAGGAGGCGCGGGTAATGACGAAGGTCGCCAGGCAGACCGGGTTGGTGACGCAGATGGGCAACAATGGCCACGCGGGCGATGGGCTGCGCCTGACGCGCGAGTGGATCCAGGCGGGCGCCATCGGGAGCGTGCGCGAGGTCCATGGCTGGAGCGATCGTCCGGGCAAGTGGTGGAAACAACCCGCCGAACGGTCCAGCGAAACGCCGGCGCTCCCAGCGAACCTGGATTGGGACCTCTGGCTGGGCTGCGCCCCCCGGCGTCCCTATCACAGCGCCTATCACCCGTTCGCCTGGCGAGGCTGGTTCGACTTCGGCACTGGCGCCCTCGGCGACATGGCCGTCCACAATCTGGACCCGGCCTTCTATGCGTTGGACCTCGGGGCCCCGTTGGCCGCCGAAGCGCAGACCTCCGACCTCGGCAAAGAGAGCTACGCGGCGTGGCAGGTCATCACCTTCGAGTTCGCCGCCCGTGGCTCCCAACCCGCGGTGAAGATGGTCTGGTACGACGGCGGCAAGCTCCCCCCGAAACCCGCCGACCTCGCGGACGAAATCGATCTTTCCGACAACGGCATCCTGTTCATCGGCGACCAAGGCACGATGTTCTGCGGCGGTTGGTCCGGGGCGCCACGACTCTTCCCCGCCAGTCGGCGCGAGGCTTTCCAACTCCCCCCGAAGACCATCCCGCGCTCGATCGGCCACCGCGCCGAGTGGATCCAGGCGTGCAAGGACCGGAAGCCCGACGAGGCGAAGGCAGGTTTTGCCTACTCGGGCCCCTTCACCGAGGCACTGCTCGTCGGGAACCTGGCGGCACGCCTCCAGAAACGGATCGAGTGGGACTCCGCCAACCTGCGTGCGCGGAACGCCCCGGAGGCCGAGGCGCTCGTGCGGAAGCAGTACCGGACCGGCTTCGGAATTGAAGTCTGAGGTGGATCCAACCACGCTTCCGTACTTGCGGCATTCCCTGGCGCATCGCGCGGCAAACGGTCCTCCCGCCCCTCCCGACGGTGGGGCGGCCCGGCCAACCGGCGTCCGCCGTGGAAAACCCATGTCCTTAGCCCGGAGTGTTACCGATGTCCTGATCACACCCCTCACCCCATGAGAACCCCGATTACTCCCTCCTCCCCCGTGGGCCAGTCATGGGCCGCCACCCGAGCCGGCCAGCGCAAGGCGGGTGCAACCCTCCGT
>JBBQML010000057.1:0-12393 GCA_038328885.1 Verrucomicrobiota bacterium
CTTCGTGTCCTTCGTGTCCTTCGTGTCCTTCGTGGTAGATCTCCGCTTCGTTCCTCAGCGGACGCGGAAGAACCGCCGGGGCGTTTCCGGCGAGAGCGGGACGAGCAACGGTTGGGCGCCCGGGGATCCCATGAAGGGGAACATCTCCGCCCAATCCACCAGGTTCGTTGAACCCTCCAGCGTGAAGGCCGCCCCGGGCAGACCCTCGAAATTCAGGACCAGGTTGCCGTCCGAGAGCAGCGTCGCACTGACGAACCGTCCACCATCCGGAAGGTAGCGATAGTTCCAGTGGTTCGACGGAAGGTCGTCCGGGTAATCGGCGACCAGCGGGTACCCCACCCCGGCCAGCACCCGAAGGTCGCCCTCGGGGAACGCCGGCGTCTGTGGGACCAACGCGGGGAGTTCCGTGCCCGAATAGAGCCGGAGTCGAATGCCCTCGAAGGGAATCGTCAGGAGGAGGCGCCCATCCGCCGGCGGGGTGAAGGACCACCAGAGCGAATGCTCTGCGGGCACGTTGTTCCAAGGCGGCGGCTCACCGGGTTCGGCGGTCGCTCCGAGGGGATCGACGGACATCGTCGTGCCGTAGACCGGCAGCGGCACACGATCCGCGAACGCATCGTTCGGCGGCGGGTCCCGCAATTCGACCGAGACCGGAAGGGAGAACGTCCGCTGCCCCGTCGCCTCCACCAACACCGCGCGAAACCGACTCGTCCCCGACACCGCGTTCGTCCAAGTGGCACGCCATGGCGCCGCGGGGGCCGTGGCGACGAGTCGGTCGCCCGCGTGGAACTCCACCCTCTGGACCGCCCCGGCCCCCGCCTCGACTTCCGCCTCCAGCAGGATGGCCCCCCGCACCACCACCGGGCCAGCGGCAGGCGTGATGAGGCGAACCGTCGGCGCCACCCGTTCCGCCCGAACCGCCGTCGAGAACAGCCGGGCTCGGAACGGCGTCTGGTCCGGGGTCTCCACCACCGCCTCCCGAAAAAGCAACAGCCCTTCCGAAGCCGGGGCCCGCAACTGGCAGGTGAAAAGAAGGTTGGTTCCGGTCTCAACCCCAACGTCGCGGCTCCACGTCACGGCGCCTCCCACCTCCGTGCCCGCGGCATCCGCCGCCACCAACTGCACGCCTTCTGGAAGGGGAAGTCGGACGACCGCCGACCGCGCCAGCGTTCCCGCGACTCGGCGAACTTCGAGCTGCACTTCGAAGACAGCGGCGGGCGCCACGCGCTGGGGGGCTCGGAGATCGAGTTCGAGCTCCGTCGCGGGCCCCTGCCAGAGTCCGAAGCCCAGGGAAGTCTTGCGACCGGCCTGGTCGAACACGCCCCCCACGAGCAGGCCGCCGTTCAGACTCCTCCACGAAAAGCCATCCCAGTGGCTCAGGCATTCCCAACGGGAGACCTGGTCCGGGCGAAGCGCACCACCAACGAACACCCCGCGGGTGCCCGCCGCAAACGCGTTCACCTCCGGGACCCCGAGGCTCCGGGAGCCCAGACCCTGAAGCACGTAGTCGTCGCCGCGGGAAAGCGCGACCGTCCGGGATCCGCCCGCCACTGGATCCATGCTGAATCCCGCCGCCATGACTTCGGTTCCCGCCAGGGCCAGAGTGTAGACGCTGGTCAACCGATTGCCCGGGTAATCCTGCCATGTGGTCCCGTCCCAGACCGACAACCCGGCCGAGCCGGCGATGAGTTCCGGGTCCCGCCACCGCAACCCAGTGACGCCGGCACCGACTGGACCGGATCCCAGCGCGTGCCAGTTCTGTCCATCCCAGCGCGCCACATTCTTCGCCGCCTCGCCTCCGGCCTGCGAGAACGCACCGCCCGCGTACAGGTTCGTGCCAACGGCCACCAGGGTCTGGATCGACGCCGTGGTCAGGGTGGAACTGACCCCCGTGCCCAAGGGATGCCAACTCTGCCCATCCCAACGCCAAATTCCCCCTTGGGCCTTGGCGGTGGCAGCGCCCCCCGCCGCGATCAGCTCCCCACGGTACACCGCCAGCGACCGCACCCGGAACGGCAGGCCGCTGCCAAGCGCCGTCCACGCGTTGCCATCCCAGCCGGCCAGGTTCGCCACCGGCACCCCGCCGGCACTCGTCAGCTCGCCCCCGACGTAAAGGCGATCGCCATGGACCAGCATCGCGAACGGGATTCCTTCCACGCCACCGGCGACGTCCATCCACTGCCCGTCGCGCTGACGCACCAGGTTCCGGACCGGCAACCCGTCGGCGCTGGTGAGCCCGGAGCCGGCCACATACAGGGAGCCCTGGAACTCGGCGGCAGCCCGCAGTTGGCCGTTGAGCCCGCCCCCCACCGGTTCCCATCCCGCGGTCGGACGCCACCGGATCACGTTGCCATCCACCCCGGTGGCTCCCCCCGCGTTGAACCGGCCCACCGCGAGGACGGAGCCGTCCCGGAGTTCCTGGAGGAACTCGGTCGTCCCCAGACCGCCGTAAAAGCGGTTGTCCCACGCCTCGTCACCCGGGGGCGGGGCCAGCGCGCCGGACGTCGAGAGGCCAGTCAAGGGACCACCGGGGATCAGCAGGAGCGCCAGCATCGAGGGCTTCAGGAGGCGGGTCCATCGAGTCATAGGGTGCCCGGGGGCAGCGAACAGAACCTCAGGGTCTGGTGTCCGTCAAGCGGGTCTGGCTCGCCATCTCCAAAGTGGGGTTGCCCGACCGGAACGGTTGTCGGAACGTCGGCCCACCGAAGCAATGGCCTCCGCATCCGACGCCCTCCCGCCTGCCCAACCCCTCGGCCCGCTCCTGCCCGACTGGACCCCGCGACCGCCACCTCCGCGCGCACCGTTCACCGGCCGGTACTGCCGCCTCGAACCACTCGATGCCACGGCCCATGCCTCCGACCTCCACGACGCCTATCAGCCCGACCCGGGTGGACAGCTCTGGACCTACCTGCCCTACGGGCCCTTCCCGGACCTCGCTGCCTATCGCGCCTGGGTGGAGGAGCGCAGTCGCGAGGCCGATCCCCTGTTCTTCGCCATCGTCGACCCCGTCAGCGGGCGCGCCGTGGGTGTGGCCAGTTATCTGCGGGTCGATCCCCGCAACGGGTCGATTGAGGTCGGGCACCTCGCCTACTCGTCGCGGCTGCAGCGCACGGCCGCGGCGACCGAGGCCATGTACCTGATGATGGAGCAGGCGTTCGCGCTGGGGTACCGGCGGTACGAGTGGAAATGCCATTCCCTGAACGCGCCCTCGCGCGCCGCAGCCCTGCGACTCGGTTTCAAGTTCGAAGGCCTCTTCCGCCAGGCGGCGGTCGTGAAGGGGCGCAGTCGCGACACCGCCTGGTACTCGATCCTCGACGTCGAGTGGCCGGCCGTCCGCCGCGCCCTCGAGTGTTGGCTGGCGCCGGACAACTTTGATACCACGGGTCGACAGCGCCTGAGCCTCTCGGAACTGACCCGGTATCCACACTCGGCCTGAAGCGTTCCCAGCCTTTCGGGTGTTTCGCGTGTTTCGCGGTTCCCCCCTCCCCGCGTTCCGCTAACACCGGCCCGTTGCATCGCGGCGTGGCGCCCGATAGTTTCCTGGGCCCACCCCTCCAACCCACCATGCGATTCTCACGCCTCGTCTCCGGCGCCGCCGCGACCGCCACGCTCACCGCCCTCGCCGCCCTGCTCACCGGTTGCGCCGAATGCACCCAACATATCCTCGCCAAAGGTGACCTCTCCAATGTTCGCCCCCCCCACGGCGACTGGGCCAGCGTCGGCGATGTCCGCCTCAGCCCCGGCGATCCGGCGAAGTTCGAACCCCTCCCGGGCAAGGGCGTCATCTACAACGGCCCGAATGGCCGCACCGTCGACATCCTCAGCACGGCGGAGTACGCCGACCTTCGCGTCGAGTACGAGTTCAACGTCGCCAAGGGCTCCAACTCCGGCGTCTATTTCATGGGCCGGTACGAGATCCAGATCTTCGACAGCTATGGTGTGAAGGAACCGAAGAGCTCCGACTGCGGCGGCATTTACGAGCGCTGGGCCAATGACCGCGGCTTCGAAGGCATCGCTCCCCGCGTCAATGCCGCGAAACCGGCCGGTGAATGGCAGAAGGTTGGGGTGGTCTTCCGGGCCCCGCGCTTCGATGCCTCCGGTCGGAAGGTCGAGAACGCCCGCTTCAAGAAGGTCGTACTCAATGGCGTGCTGATCCACGAGAACGTCGAGGTCACAGGCCCCACCCGCGCCGCCCACTACGAAGACGAGCAGCCCGGTGGCCCGCTGATGGCGCAGGGCGACCACGGCCCCGTGGCATTTCGAAACCTGAAGATCACGCCGCTGCACCTGCCCTGAGCGGGGCACCCCGGCAAATCCGGACACCCCGCCAGCGCCGCGGTTTCACAGCGGCCGAGCCCACACGTTCCGGAAGCGCACCGGGCAGCCGTGGGCATGAGGCAAGCCTCCGGGGTTCCTTCGGGCCGAGAGGTCGGAGGTCCGAGGTCGGAGGTCGGAGGTCCGAGGTCCGAGGTCAGAGGTCAGAGGTCGGAGGTCGGAGGTCCCACTCCCGACTCCCCACCCCGCCGAGGCAGGAATCGGGCTTGGCCCTGGCGCCTTGGGCATCATCCTAGTTCCGTGAAATTGCGGCGTTGGATTTGGCGTGGACTGCTGGTGTTGGTGGCGCTCGTGCTCCTGGTGGGGTCGGTGGTGGGCGGTGCCTGGTGGTGGTTGCACCCGACGATCGGGCGCGTCGGGCCGCTGGTGTATGCCCAGCGCCAGGGAAAGGACCTCACCGTGGAGTTCCTCAAGCCTGCCCACCCCAACGGCCTGGGTGTGCTGGTCATGGTCAGCGGCAGCTGGAAATCCCGTCGCGAGCCCAGCCTCGACCTCATCGCCGCCCCGCTGCTGCGCCGCGGCTACACCGTCATCCCGATCACGCACGGTTCCCAACCCGAGTTCTCGGTGATGGAGATCGTTGAGGACATCCAGAGGGGAGTGCGTTTCGCCCGCCTGCATGCGCGCGAGCAGGGCGTTGACCCAGCTCGCCTGGGAGTGGTGGGGGGCAGTTCCGGGGGCCATCTTTGCCTGATGCTGGCCACGCGCGGAGGTCCCGGGCCTGCCACCGCGGCCGACCCGCTCGACCGTGAGAGCAGCGCGGTGCAGGCCGTGGCGTGCTTCTACCCGGTGACGGACCTGCTCAACCTCGGGACCTCCACGGAGAACCCCGGCGATGGCGGGCCGCCGAAGAGCTTCGTGCGGGCATTCGGCGCCGGGGCGACCAACATGGCGGCGTGGAAGGTCATCGGCCATGACCTGTCGCCGATCTTCCATATCACCACGAACCTCCCACCCACGCTCATCCATCACGGGGATGCCGACACCCTGGTGCCCCTCGATCAATCAGAGCGCTTCCAACGGCGGGCCCGCGAACTCGGCCGCACCGTGGAGTTGGTGGTTCATCCCGGCCAGAAGCACGGGTGGATCACCATGGTCCTGGACATCCGGGAGTTCGCGGACTGGTTCGACCGCTACCTCCAAGCTCCCCTCTCCGCGAGCTCCGCGCCTCCGTGAGGTCCTCCCGGCTCGGGCCTGCTCTACTCGCCGGGTCCGGTGATTCGAGCGACCGCCAACGCCGCGGCGGCCAAGCCGAACGCGCCAGTGACGAACACCGCGGACCCATAACCCCCGTCACAGCTAAGGCGCCGGACCGGAGGCTGGTGGGAGGGGCGGGATGTCCCAGTCCCCGTCGCCGCGCAGACGGCTCCGTCCTCGAGCGGGAGAATGGGGGGTTCGGTCGAAAAGACACACGGAATGCCCAGGGGCCGGCCGGCGGCGGGGAAGCCGTGTTCGTGACGAAGGGACTGACGAACCGCCGCCAACAGCCGGTCGTGGGTCGCATCCGCGAGATCCGCTGTCCGCAGTCGGGCGGGGTCACGTCGCCCGCCCGCCCCCCCACTCACCACGACCGGCAGCGATCGCGCCCGGCAGGCCGCGATCAGTCGGCACTTGTTCGCGAGGGCGTCGATCGCATCGACCACGACGGTGAACGGCTCAGCGAAGAGACGGTCGGCGCTGCCTGCGGTAAAGAACTCCGGGATGGCGCGCACCGTGCAGGCGGGGTTGATCAGGCGCACCCGCTCCGCCAGCACGTCGGCTTTGAACCGTCCCACGTTGCCATCGAGCGCGGGCAGTTGGCGGTTGACGTTGCTCAGGCAGACCTCGTCGAGATCGATCAAGGTCAAGGCCCCGACGCCGGAGCGCGCCAGGGCTTCCACGGCCCATGAGCCGACGCCACCCAGGCCGACGACCGCGACGTGTGCGGTCCGGAGGCGGTCCAATCCCGCCTGGCCGTAAAGGCGAGCGACGGCAGCGAAGCGGGTATCAAAATCGGACGATTCGTCCTGCATCGGCATAGCGAATAGCACCCTGACCTCCGACCTCCGACCCCTGACCTCCGACCAGGCTCACCGGCTCACCGGCTCCACCTCCAAGCGCAGCACCGCGTACCCGTCGATCTCGAAGTGCTCGACCTCCACGTCGACCTCACCCGTCGCGGGTTGGGTAAACAACGCCTCGTCGGAAGTGGGACCATGCCAGGTCCAGTTCTCCAGGACTGTCCGTCCGGCCACCGTGATTCGGATGCCATCGTCGCTGAGGGTCCGGAAACGCCAGGTGCCCGCAGGAAGCTGGAGGCGCGTCCGGGCGATCATTCCGAAGCGGTCGCCTCCGGGAAACCGCTCGCGGGGCGGGGATGCGTTCGCGGCGAAGGATTGGTCCCTTGGCCCTCCCCACCCGTACGGCAAGTCGAGGCTGGCGAGGCGGGCGCGCGTGGCGGCGGGTTCACCGGCCTGACGGCGCCACCCGGCGAGATCCTCGCGGGGATCGATCGTCCAGGGAAAGAAGACCGCCTCCCACTCGGCGGCCACCAGGGTGCCGGCGAGGGTGCGGTCGAGATTGGCTGCGGTCAGCCGGACCTGGTAAGCGGTGACGCCTGCCGGCGCGGCGAGGGACACCTCCCAGGATCCGTTGGTGCCGCGGGTCACCGAAGGAGTCACGGCGCCGGACAGGACACTTACCCGGGGCGGCTCGGGGAGGCCGAGGACCTCGAAACTCGCGGCGTTGGGGGAGGGTTTCCCTGGGCGGACCAGCGGGGCCGAATGATCCCAGGGGCCCCAGTCGTCCATCACGATCTGGTGACGTCCACGCAATTCCGGCCGCGCGCCCACGGGTCGGTTCCGTCCCGGCAGACGCGGCTTCGGGATCCGGGCGGCGGGCGTCGGCCCGGTGGTTATTGGTTCGGTGCCCGGCTTCACGGCGAACTCGACGGCGTTCGTGGCGGTGAGGGTTACCCGGTTGGCGAGATAGAAGTTGTCGCGGACGTGCCCGGTGCCGTCGTCCCGGAGGTGCAGGACCACCAGGCGTTCGTTGGGGCGCAGCGTTCGGAAGGGGTGATCAGGAGTGATACTAAACGTGTTCCGTGCGATGACGTTGCTGCTGACCCCGTGGTAATTCCCGGCGACACCCGGGGACTCGAGCAACGCCGTGTCGGCGTCCCACCAGAGGTGGATGGCGCACTTGTTGTCACGGAAGGTGTTTCCGACGATGCGGTTGCCGGAGGCGTGTTCCATGTTGATGCCGCCGCGTTCGAGGCCGTAGGCCATGCCGCCGTTCCCCGTGATCTCGTTGCCCGCGATCAGGGTGCCGGAGCAATACCCGCCCCAGATGCCGCAGATGGCGTTCTCGACGAGGCGATTTCGCGCGAAGATGTTGCCCTCACTGAAGGTCATCTCGATGCCATGCGCGGGGGCATACGAGAAATCGTTTCCCAGCAGGATATTGCGGTTGCAGCCGCGAGCGCTGAAGTCCCGAGCCACCTCGGGAGGCACCCGCAACAGGGCGTCCACGTCCTCCCGGCCCGTCTCCCGACGGAGCCGTTGGCGTTCCGTCTCCAACCAGTGTTCCCCCAGCGCCTCGCGGCCCGCGAAACCGAAGAAGCCGTCACCACCATGGGTGGCGGAGTTCTCGGCGAAGATGTTGTCGTTGCTCTGTTCGAAACAGAGGATGCCGGCTGAGTCCTGGCCGCGGTTGTAGACCCCCTCCACGTGGCCGCGCACACAGAAGTCGAAGGCGTTCCGGGCGACGACGTTTCGCGAACTGCGCCACAGTGCGAGTCCCCAACCGGAGAGAAAGGAACAGTCATTGTCGTAGACCTGGGAGCCGTCGACCCGGTCCAGGATGATCCCGTTCTGGCCCCGCCGGATCCGGACATTGCGCACGGTCACTCCATCCGAGGACTCGAGGCAGATGGCCCCGCCGTACTGGTCACGCCATTTCGTGGTGTCGTTGTGATGGGGAAACAGCCAGTCCGCACCGTCCTCCGCCAGCGGGGTGGACTTGAGGTGCTGTCGGTAGTTGTCGGAGAAATCGCCGCCGTCCACGATGAGGTTGTGCGCCTGCACGGCCACGAGGCCATTGAAGAAACCGTGCACGGCCGCGCCCAGGATCCGGACGTCCCGGTGGCCGTCGATGCGGATGCCCTGGCCTCGCAGTTGGTCCCCGGGAGTTCCCTCCGGTGCGCCCCGGAGTTCGGAGCGGCTGCCGAACCGCACCGTGACGCGGTCGGCGGCGATGCGGAGCACCCCGTTGGAATTGGCGTCCCGGAGAACCGTCCCGGGCGGAATCACGATCTCGCAGGACTGGGTGATGACGGTGTCATCGTGGGTCAGGGTGACCAAGGGCAGCGCCCCGGCCTGGCGCACCGTGAAGAATCCCGACAGCAGCAACAGCACCGGCAGCACAAACCGCCGTCGGGCGGGAGGAGGCGGGAGCGGGTTCACGCTGGACACGGTGACGGCGGGGACCGTCACAGGTCAAAGCCGTAGAGAATGGCGCGGACTCACGCACGAGGCCGCGCCTGCACGAAGCAGCGTGACGCGGTGGCGTGGTGGTCCTCCAGCACCGAGATCTCGGCGTCGTCCTCGAAGAACCGGCGCGCGAGTTCGAGCATGAGCAGGATGTGACGCGCCTCGATCAACCAGAGGCACCTCGGCTCGCACAGCAGGGAGGAAGCCCCGGAAAGGATGTCAGCTTCGGCTCCATCCACATCCAACTTCACGACCACTGGGAATGGGTAGCCGGCCGCCAGCAGTTCGTCGGCGGTGTGTTTCCGAGGGTTCTCCCGGGCTTCGAAGGGGGTCCCGGTGAGGGGTTCCACAGCGCCGTTCCGCCCCCCGAGGGCGAACTCATGAAGCTCCACCCGCGCGCCGAGCTCGGGGTTCGCCTCGAGATGAAGCTGCAGACGCGCCCGGTGGACGGGGTTCGGTTCGAAGGCATGGACGCGTCCCCCGGGACCGACCAGTCGCGCCATCAGCAATGAGTGATAGCCCATGTGCGCACCCACGTCCCAGCACACGCCCCCCTCGATCCCCGGCGCTCTCGAGAGGGCCTCCACGAGCTCCGAATCGTAGGTGCCGGCCGCCATCTCGTCGTAGATGTCTATGGCGGCAGGGGCGATGAGGAGCCGGATGCCCGCCAACGGGCCGGCCTGAACGGTCAGCCAACGGGGTACTTCCGGGCGCTCAACGCGGTCCCCGGTGAGGCTCCGCCGAAAACCGTCCAGCAACCGCCCGGGGGACAGGGCGCGGAAGCGTTGGAGAAGACTCGAAGATGTCATGAGGGAGGGCGGGCATCCCCGGTCGCCGGATGAATTGCCTCAACCAGCAACACGGTGCCAAGGATCGTTAAGAATTACTCATGTAATGACGAGAGAAAACGCATGGTGGTGTCGGGGCGGTGTGGATGGGCGACGACAAAACGAAACGCCCCCTGGGGATCAGGGGGCGTGGGGCGGACGGAAGACGGAAGACGGAAGATGGAATATGGACCCGTCGGAGCGGGGGCAAACGTCCCACTAGTCGTGGGGCGCGCTCTGCTGGATGAAGGCGTAGACGATGAGGGCGATGATGATGAACAGGACAATGCCGCCGCCGATGAAGAACATCCGGTTGAGGTTGTTCGACTTCTTATGGAAGCCGGCCTTCTCGCTGAGCTTGCCGGCCAGGACGGCGGTGCCGACCTCGTCGCGTTTCACGCCCTGCGGGATCACCATGGTGGCGTCGAGCTGCTTCTTCGACGCCGAGGCCGGGCCGTCCAACTTCAGCTCCACGTTGCCGAGACGGAGGGTCTGCCCCGGTTTGAGGACCGCCTCGGTCGTCCGCTCACCGTTGATGAACGTGCCGTTGGTCGAGTTGAGGTCCTTGACCACCACGTCGGAACCCTTCAGGAGGATCTCGGCGTGGTGACTCGACACCGAAGGCTCGGCGATGTGGAAGGTGTTGTCCTCCACGCGCCCAACCGTCGTGCGCTCAACCTTCAGCTCGTGGGAGAGCCCCTTCAGGGATTCAGTCAGGACAACGAGCTTGGCCATGGTCGTGGGAGCGGGTGGCGCAGTATGGGCTGGCGCTCGCTGGGCAAGTCAAACGGTTTCCCCGTCGTGCGCTCTTGCGAGAGCATGGATAGGAATCCGCACCTCGGCAACGCACGGCATGGTTTCTTTTCCGGGTGGGCGGTGGGCGGGGAACACGGCGGCACCTCGGACTCCCCACCGCCGCGGCCACGTTCCGGGCGACACACCACCGACGACCATCGACGCACGCTGCTCACCGGCCGGCGATCAACATCCGGAACTCGTTGAAGAGCCCGGCGGAATCATGCGGCCCCGGGGAAGCCTCAGGATGATACTGGACACAATAGACCGGCTTCGTCCGGTGGCGCATGCCCTCGACGGTGCCGTCGTTGAGATTGACCCGGTCCACCACCACCTCGGGAGGGAGGGAGGTGGGGTCCACGGAAAAACCGTGGTTCTGCGCCGTGATCTCCACGCGGCCGCTGGCGAGGTCTTTCACGGGCTGATTCGCGCCCCGATGCCCGAACTTGAGCTTGAACGTCTTCCCCCCGAAAGCCTGGCCCAGGATCTGGTGTCCCAGGCAAATGCCGAAGATCGGGATGCCCGATTTCAGGAGGTCGCTCACGGCCTGGACCGCGTAACCGAGGGCCGCGGGATCCCCAGGTCCGTTGCTGAGGAAGACGCCGGCGGGCCGGTGCTTCAGGACCTCCTCCGCCGGAGTGTGGGCGGGGACCACCCGGACCCGAAAACCGCTTTGGCGGAGTCGGCGCAGGATGTTGTACTTGATTCCGAAGTCGTAGGCGACGATCGGGATGTCGGCCGGGGGAAGCGGAACGCGCAGGTTGCGTGGGTGATCGGGCACCTGGTTCCCTTGGGCGATCCGGAACGCCGGGCTCTGCTCGTCCGTCGGATCCCAGTCGAACGCGGAGGGGTGGGTGACCTCGCGCACGTGGTCCACGCCCACGATACCCTCCCACTGGCGGGCCCGTTCGACGGCCTCCGCGTCGCTCACTTCGAGCCCGGAGGCGAGAAAACCCTTGAGCGCGCCGGTGACGCGGAGGCGCTTGGTCAGCGAGCGCGTGTCGATGCCCTCGATCCCGGGGATTCCATGCTCGGCGAGGTACTCCCCGAGCGCGCAGTCCGCCCGCCAGTTGGAGACCACCGGCGAGACCTCGCGCACCACGAACCCGGCCACGTGAGGTCGCCAGGATTCCATGTCCTGATGGTTCACCCCGTAGTTGCCGATGTGCGGGTACGTCATGGTGACGATCTGGGCCTTGTAGGACGGATCCGTGAGGATCTCCTGGTACCCGGTCATCGACGTGTTGAAACAGACTTCGCCACAGGCCGAGGCTTGGGCGCCAAAGGCTTTGCCGCGATAGACCGTCCCGTCTTCAAGGGCGAGGATTGCGCGCATCGGACTTTCCAAACGGCCGTGACTCTAGGGTGGGTGGGGGAGGGGTCAAGGCGCGCGGTGGCACCGCCCGGCGGTGGTCTCGGGTCTCGCAAGTCCCTCCCGGTTCGTGGAATTGACGACTGAGGATTGGAGACTGGCCGAGGACGATGTCAGTCCCGTGTTTCCACGGGTCGCCTGCCGCCGGCAATTGGTGATTGGGAAATGGAGATTGCCTGCTGGGTCTTGGCTCGGGCGACCGGCGTGCCCGGCCCCCTCCGCCAATCGTCAACCCAAGCGCCGGCGGAGTCCCTGGATCACGTGGGCACAGAGGGCGGTCGCGAGGTGCCGAAAGAGTCCGGGATCCGTCGCCCGGGCCTCGCCCCAGATTCGCCGGTTCATCGCCAGGGACAGCCCACCCTTGCGCCGGCAGGCCGCGGCGATCCACCGGTCGGCCATGAGACGGAACCGGGCCTCCTCTTCCGGCAGTCCGGTGATGGTCAGCGACTCGAACTCCCGCAGCAGGCGATACCTCTCCACGATGCCGACGCCATCCTTCTCGGTGCTCGCCCGCACCGTCCCGGCGTGATGCCGGTACCGGTTCAGCGGCTCGGCAACATAGGCGACGGGGCCCTGCAGTAAGAGCCGACTGTAT
>JBBQML010000058.1:0-12384 GCA_038328885.1 Verrucomicrobiota bacterium
ACCACTCCGCGGGCGACCTCGTTGCTCCGGACACTGGCGTTGGAGAAGACGGCCACGACCTCGTCGGTCCGCCGCCGTTCGGTCCGGGCGGGTTCAACGGTCGCGTCCGGGGGGGAGGGCGGGGACTCCGCTCCAGGGTCCTGCGCCAAGGCACCAGTGGCGCCGGAGAGTACCGCCAGGAGCCAGCCCGCGGCCAGCCACCTGCCGAGCATCGACCTCGAGATCGCCGTCAAAATCGCGTTCACATTCATGACACACACCTCCACCGAAATCAGACACGCTGGGAAACGAGCCGGTAGCAATAGGTCCCCAGGGCGAGGGTGGTGAAGTACGACGCCATCAACACCCCGGCCGCGGACCACAAGAGCCACGGCTCGGCGGATCGGACCACCAGGACGACAGCCCCCAGCAGGGAGCCGCAGACGGCTCGTATGCTTTCCAGGCGCTGGGTCGCATCGGCCACCTCCGACGCCAGGGCAGCCAGCGAGATCCCGGAACTCACGCCCCAGGTAAAATAGAGGAGGAACCCCGCCAGCCCGCTCGTGGCGATGAGGAACAGCCCCCGTGCGGGCCAGGGCCAGTAGGAGGCCGACTTCTGCCACCAAGGGCGCCGCTCCCGTTCGGCGAGGGCCTGGAGCACACGCGGCAGCAGCGTGGCGGGCGCCCGGAGGTCGGGCAGGCGACGGAGCTCGCCATCGATGGCCTGCTCCAACTCGGACTCGGGTGTGGGCCTCATAAACAGGGGGTGTCGGATGATCTTCATGACGCGGTGGCGTTGCGTGATCCGGCCGCAAATTCGAGCTTGTGCACACCGACCTGGAGCTTGCGTCGCAGGGCCTCGCGGCCTCGGTGGATATCGGTCTTTAGTTTGCTGAGTGAAACCTTGAGTTGGGCGGCGATCTCCTCGTAGCTCAGGTCGTCAAAGTGATAGAGCACCAGCGGCACGCGCTGGCTGGCCGGGAGCTTCAACAGGGCCTGTTCCAGCAACTCCCGCCGGTCGCCCCCTCCCGCATCCTGCAAGCTGCGGTCCTCCACTGGTACATCCCAGGCCCGATCGTCGCGGTCGTCGTCGTCGCGACTGAACTCGGAAAAGAACCGCCAACGGGCCCGGTAACGGGTCAGGTGGTTCAGGCACAGGTTCCTGGTCACGGTCTTCAACCAGCCGCCCGCGGTCGTGCTCCCCTGCAAATCCGCAAAGTGATCGTAGGCCCGCATAAACGCCTCCTGCGCCATATCCTGCGCGTCCGCGTCGCTGCCCAGCAGGCGCATCGCGGTCGAGTAGACCATGTCCTGATAGGACCGCATGAAGTCCTCGAAGTTGTTTGGATTTGTCGTCACCTGCCCAAACCGGTTTGGGTGCCTGGCCTCACAACCCGGGGGACCCCGGCAAGTTGCAGCGATTTTCGCCCAGGCCGGGTTCCCGGGGGGCGATTCGGAGGGCTTCTAGCCCAGCACCCCACGGTACCAGCCATCCGCCAGGCGGTGGATGACCTCGGGGCGAGGCGGCCCATCAAACGCCATCACCCGGTAGCGCAACAGCAAGGGGCGATTGGGCGTCAAGGTCACCGCCGCCGGCGCCGTGATGCAGGGGTTGATCAGGCCGATGCCAGGCACCACGTGCCAGGTGGTTGCCGGATTCTTGTCGCGCCCGGCCACCGCCACGGTGGCCTGCTTGCCATCGGGCAGCTTGAGGTGCAGCCCGTACCAGGGCTCGGCGGGCCAGTTCGAGGCCGGTTCGGTGTGCTTTGGCGGCTCGCGTTTCACCTCTCCAGCCGGCCCGATTGGCACCGCCCCGCCATCGTTGCGCAACCGCACGGCGAACCCCCCGAAGGCCCACCGGGCAAGGGTCAGCTCCGCCGTGACCGAGTACTGCACCGTGAAGTCCATGACCGTGGCCCCCTCGCGCAACGCCGTGCCCACCCGAAGGTCCTCGGTCACCAGTTTCTGCCCCCCCACCATCCAGGCGTTCAGGGCGCGGAACCGCGCATAGCCAAGGGCGGGTAGCGGGGTCTCGAGGCTCTCGTTCACGATGCGTCGACCCCTGGTGGGGGCGTGCTCACCCCAACCCCAGAAATCGGCGTCCGCCGCTCCGTGCATTTCCACCCAACCAACGAAGATGCCCCGGTGATGTCGATGGTCCTCGGGAGCGACCTGGGTGACGACCACGCCTGCGGGCGTGGTCACCGGATGAAAGTAACAACCGCTCTCGACCTGCGGTCCGCCCAGGCCAGGCCGGCTCAACTGGTAGCGCATCACCATCCTCGGACCCAGGTTGAGCTGGAGGGCCTCCCCGGACCGGGTAAAGGCCAACTCAGGTGCCGCCGCCGCACTCGCCCAGGCGGACCCCGGCCCCCTGCCCAAACCCCATGCCACCCCGGCCATGCCAACGCCCACCCCACGACGAAGGAAGCTGCGGCGATCTGTGACCATCGAAAGGAAACCGGGACGGGGGCTCACGCGCATCGGCTAGGGTTAATGCCCCGCGCCTCCCACCGCAACCCGTCACTCGCCCCCCTCCACCCGTTCTACAGAACAAAATGGGTGCTGTTGGCCTCTTCGACCGAAGCCCTGGGGGAGGAATGTTCCGGAAGGGCTATAAGCCGAATTCTGTCTGCCCGCGTTTCCGCGGGGAGAGGGTCATTTCTCTGAGCGGTCATACCCGGGACCCGTTCCGCCGGGCGGAACCAGGGCGGGCCACCCCAGGGCCCCCTATTTGACCTTGCTCCCGACGGGGTTTTCCGTGCCGCCCCGCTCACGCGTGGCGCGGTGGGCTCTTACCCCACCTTTTCACCCTTACCACCCCGGCCTTGCGGCCGAGGTTCGGCGGTATGTTCTCTGTGGCACTGTCCGTCGGCGGACCTCACGGTCACGCCTCCCGAGCGTATCCCCGGCACAGACCGGGGTTGCGCGGCGTCGCGCCCTATGGAGTTCGGACTGTCCTCCCCCGGCTTGCGCCAGGAGCGACCCCCCACCCTTCCGGAACGCCCTCACCCTGCGGTCGCGGACCTGCCGCGGCAAGCGGCATGTGTCCCCGGAACACGTGGTGACTGGGGATTGTGGATTGAGGACTGGCCTGACCGCACCCTCGGGCTCCCCACTCCCCACTCCCCACTCCGCACGCCGAAGGCCGAAGAGCCTCAGGCGAACATCCAGCGACACACCACCACGGCCGCCACGACGCCCACGAGGTCGGCGACCAGACCAGCCCACACCGCGTGCCGGACGCGACGGACCGCCACCGATCCGAAATAGACCGCCACGACGTAGAACGTGGTCTCCGTGCTGCCGAAGAGTGTCCCCGCGGTTCGCGCCAGCAGGCTGTCGGGCCCGAAGGTCGTCACGACGTCGCCGAACGCCGCGAGCGAGGCGCTGCCGCTCAGGGGCCGGATGAGCGAGATGGGCAGCAACTCGGGTGGAAACCCAACCGCCTCCAACGGAACGCGCAGCCAGTCGGTGAACAACTCGATGGCACCGGCCCCGCGCAGGAAGCCAATCGCCACCAGCATGGCGACCAGGAAGGGGATGATCCGCACCGCCACCTGGAACCCCTCCTTGGCCCCCTCCACAAACTCCTCGTAAACGGCCACCCGGCGCAGCGCTGCGTAGAGGGGGAACATCGTGAGCAGGAACGGGATTGCCAGTAACGAAACGGCGTTCAGGACACGCACCCCGGCCGAGGCGTCCGCCGGGACAACCTCCACCCCGCGCCACGCCCACTGGGGGAAGGACTGCAGCAGCACCAGCCAGACCGACCCGAGGAGGAAGGCTCCAAGCACCACCCAGCCCCAGGTGGGCACGGGCGGCGGTTCCGCCGAGCCCCCGCCCGCCTGAGCGGCCCCCGATCCGTCGGACCCTTGGCCAGAGTTCTCCAGACCCGGAGCACCGGGCCCCGGGGCGCCCGCCGCAACGTGACTCGTGGGCAACCGGAACCCGGACAGACGCTCCAGCGACTTCACGGCGATCAGCGCCGCGACGGAAGAGCAGCATGTGGCGAGGAGCGTCGAGCCCACGATCGCGGTGGGTTGGGTGGCCCCCGAGGCGGCCAGCACCGCGATGGCCGAGGCCGGGATCAACTGGACCGAGCCGGTGTTGATCGCCAGAAACGTGCACATTGCATTGGTCGCGGTGCCCGGGTGGCGGTTGAGCGTCTCGAGATCCCGCATGGCCCGCAGACCCAGCGGGGTGGCCGCATTGGTCAGCCCCAGCAGATTCGCGGCGATGTTCATCACCATCGAACCCATCGCCGGATGATCGGGCGGAACGTCGGGAAACAGCCGGACCAAACCCGGGCGCAGCGCTCGGGCGATCAGCCCGACCAGACCCGACTTCTCGGCCAACCGCATGATGCCCAGCCAGAGCGACATCACTCCGATCAACCCCAGCGCCAGCGTGACGGCGATCTCGGTGGCCTTGATCGCCCCGTCCAACGCCCCACGCACATTCCCCGTCAGCCCCGCGGTGACAAGCGCGACCAGCAGCATCGCCAGCCAGACGTGGTTGAGCATCCGGCCGCACTCTGAACCCGCGCCGACGCGGAAGCCAACCCCCGGGGTGGTTTCATGGAGGGTCCCGCCGAATCCGAGCCAACCCCCAGGACTCCACCGCTCACCACTCACCGCTCACCGCTCACCGCTCAGCCTGATAGGCCTCCATGCCCGCGCAGGAACAGACCAGGTTGCGGTCGCCGAACACGTTGTCCACCCGCGCCACCGCCGGCCAGAACTTCCACTCCCGCAAACCGGGCACCGGAAACGCTGCCTGGTCGCGCGAGTACGGACGGTTCCAGGCATCCGAGGCCACCTGGTCGGCGGTGTGGGGAGCGTTCTTGAGCAGGTTGTTCAAGGGTTCAACCTCGCCGCGTTCGATGGCCAGGACCTCGGCGTGGATCGCGATCATCGCGTCGCAGAAGCGATCCAACTCCGCCTTCGGCTCGGACTCGGTGGGCTCCACCATCAGCGTGCCGGCGACCGGCCAACTGAGGGTGGGGGCGTGAAACCCATAGTCCATCAGGCGCTTAGCCACATCCTCGGCGGTCACGATCTTGAACTGGCGCAGGTCGAGGATGCACTCGTGCGCGACGACCCCTCCGGTGCCGCGGTAGAGGGTCGGGAAGTAGGGCTCGAGCCGCTGGGCGATGTAGTTCGCGTTGAGGATCGCCACCTTGGTCGCCTCCGTGAGGCCCTCGCCCCCCATCATGGCGATGTACATCCAGGGGATCGGCAGAATCCCAGCGCTGCCCCAGGGCGCGGCGCTGACCGCGCCGATCGGCGCCTCCCCACCGAGGTTCACCACAGAGTGGCCCGGGAGGAAATCCACCAGGTGCCCGGCCACGCAAATTGGCCCCACCCCGGGTCCGCCGCCGCCATGCGGGATGCAGAAGGTCTTGTGCAGGTTGAGATGGCAGACATCCGCCCCAATGGCCGCGGGGCTGGTGAGGCCGACCTGGGCGTTCATGTTCGCCCCATCCATGTAGACCTGCCCCCCCGCCTCATGCACGACCTGCGCGATCTCGCGGATGCCCGCCTCGAAGACGCCATGCGTACT
The DNA here is from genome assembly GCA_038328885.1 of Verrucomicrobiota bacterium. Lineage (GTDB taxonomy): Bacteria > Verrucomicrobiota > Verrucomicrobiia > Limisphaerales > CAIMTB01 > CAIMTB01. Next base: position 5,545 of record JBBQML010000058.1, read on the forward strand.
GGGGTAGGTCACCATCAGGCACGCCAGGTTGGTGGCATGGTCGACGGCCTTCCGACGGAGGTCGGCGAGGTCGATGTTGCCATCCGCGTCGCAAGCGACGGCGACGACTTTCATGCCGGCCATGACTGCGCTGGCGGGGTTGGTGCCGTGCGCGCTGTTGGGAATGAGACAAAGGTTGCGGTGCCCTTCCCCGCGGCTGCGGTGCCACGCCCGGATCACGAGAAGCCCGGCGTATTCGCCCTGCGATCCGGCGTTGGGCTGAAGGGACACCCCGGCAAACCCGGTGATTTCTGCCAGCCAGGTCTCGAGATCCTGGAACAGTTGCTGATAACCCAGCGCCTGCTCCAACGGGGCGAACGGGTGAAGGTTGGCAAACTCGGGCCAGCTGATCGGGAACATTTCCGCCGCCGCGTTCAGTTTCATGGTGCAGGACCCCAGCGGGATCATGCTGTGGCACAGGGACAGGTCGCGCGATTCGAGGCGGCGGAGGTAGCGCTGCAACTCGGTCTCGCTGTGGTACCGCTGGAACATCGGGTGTTGCAGGAAGGGCGAGGTCCGGGCATTGACCACGGACGCTCGCGCCGCGAGGTCGGTGATCCCGAAGTCGGGAACCCGGTCGCCGTGGAAGATGCGCAGGAGCAGATCGACCTCCGCCACGGTGGTGGGCTCATCGAGCGAGACCCCGACGTGGGTGGCGTCCACCCGGCGCAGGTTCACGCCATGGGTGCGGGCGAGACGATGCACCGCGGCGGCATCGGCCACCTCCACCGTCAGGGTGTCGAAGTGGTTCGAATTCACCACCGAGCATCCCAACCGCTCGAGACCGGCTGCCAACCGGCCGGTGAGTTCATGGACCCGGCGTGCGATGGCGGTCAGTCCGTCGGGCCCGTGGTAGCAGGCGTACGCCATGGCCATGTTCGCCAGCAGGGCCTGGGCGGTGCAGATGTTCGACGTGGCCTTCTCGCGCCGGATGTGCTGCTCGCGTGTGCCCAGGGACAGCCGGAACGCCGGCCGGCCGCGCGCATCCTTGGAAACGCCGACCAGACGGCCCGGCAGACCCCGCTTGTAGACATCGCGAGTGGCGAAGAACCCGGCATGAGGCCCGCCGAAACCCATCGGCACACCCAACCGCTGCGCGCTGCCCACCGCCAGGTCGGCGCCCCATTCCCCGGGCGGTCGCAACAGGGTCAGGGCCAGCAGGTCCGTCGCCACCACCACCAGGGCACCCCCCGCATGAGCCCGCTGCACCAGCGGCTCGAGGTCCGGCACCGAGCCGTCCGTGGCCGGATACTGCCAGAGAACTCCGAACACCTCGGGTCCGAACGGAAGGTTGTCCCGGGGCCCCACCACCACCTCGAGACCCAGGGCCTGGGCCCGCGTGCGCAGCAGGTCGATGTTCTGGGGGTGGCAGTCCTCGGCGACCAGGAACGTATTCCGGCCCTCGCCCTCCGAGGCCTTGAGGCGATGGCACATCATCATCGCCTCCGCACAGGCGGTGGCCTCGTCGAGCAGAGAGGCGTTGGCAATGTCCAGGCCGGTCAGGTCGGCGACCAGGGTCTGGAAGTTCAACAGGCCCTCCAACCGGCCCTGTGAAATCTCGGCCTGATAGGGCGTGTACTGGGTGTACCAGCCCGGGTTCTCGAGGATGTTCCGTTGGATGACCGGTGGCACCACCGTGCCGTAGAAACCCGTTCCAATGAAGGACCGCAGCACCTGGTTGCGCTCCGCAATCCCCCGCAACCGGGCCAGGGCACCCACCTCGGTCAGGGGCGCCGGCAGTTGCAGCGGGCGAGGCAACCGGATCGCCTCGGGCACCGCCGCGGACACCAGGGCGTCGAGGGAGTCAAACCCGCACACCGCGGCCATCCCGGGAATCTCGCCCAGGCGCGGACCCAGGTGGCGACGGATGAACGTATCGGTCGGAGACAAGATCGCGGACGCGTCCGAGGTATCGACGGCGGTGGCTGGAATGTTCACGAGGTGCTTGAAGGATCCGAGACTCCGGCGGCGCCCGCTGGGCAGCGCCGGAACCGCGGGAACCAAGCGGCGCACGCTACCTGCAACAACGTGAGTGGCAAGCGCCCGCGCCGGATTCCAGCCGGTCTTCTGGAGACCATTAGACGCGTCTCAGGGAGCCGCGAGTTGGACCAGTCTTTCCTGGATCTGTTCGGTCCACCGCGCCACGTAGCTGAGCACGCGGTAGATCTCCTCGATCCGGGTCAGGGGCAAAGCCCCGGCGCGAGCCGGGGAGCCGACCGGTGGCGCTTCGTCCCACTTCCGGTTCAGGGCCTGAAGCTCGGTCTCCAACTCGGCGGCGCGGGCTCGAACCTTCGCCTGGATCGCCTGCACACGTTCCACCCATTCCAGGCCCTCCTGGAACAGTTTCACCTTGAGCATCGGCGAGGTCACCGCGCCTCGTCGCGCCAGGAACCCGTCCAGGTCACGACAGGTCTGCCCCACGTCAGTGAACAGATCCATGGTTCCCGGCGGGATCCGCTGCACGTCGCGGGGGCGGGCTCCCGACTCCAGTTCCAGGAGGTGCAACAACCGGGTGCGCGGCTCGCGCAGGGTTTGGTACGCGGTGTTGAAGTCGCTGTAGCGCGTCCCCGCCACCGCCAACTCGGCCTCCGGCAGGCCGTGAAAACGATCCGGGTGAACTTCGGACGAGCGCTTGAGGAACGTGGCCTTCAAACGGTCCAGGTCGAGCCAGGGCCGTCGCGCCTCACCCAGCGCTGCGAAGCAATCCGTCATGGGGGGTGCACCAGGCGGCGGACGGCAGCGGGCCGTCCGGCCCAGGGATCCTAGGCGCTGAAGCTCTCGCCGCAGGAGCAGCTCGTGGCGGCGTTCGGGTTCTTGACCTTGAAGCCCCCGCCCTGCAGGGCCTCGAGGTAGTCGAGTTCCGAGCCCGTGACGTAGAGGGCGCTCTTCGGATCCACCACCACCTGGACACCGGCCGATTCCACGAGGATGTCGCGGTTCTGGGGCCGATCCTGCAGGTCCATCTTGTACTGCAACCCCGAGCAACCTCCGCCCATCACGGAAACGCGGAGCACGCCCTCCGGTCTCCCCTGTTTCTGCAGCAGCGTGCGCACCTTGTCGCCGGCAGGCGCGGTGAGGCGGATCAGCCTTTCATCGCCACGCCGGAAGGCGGGGGCGGCGGCAGTGGCGGCGGGAGCAGCGGTCGTACCCGAAATCATGTCGTGGCCAAGCTAGAGGCCACTGCCCACAGCGTCAACGACCCCATTGCCTTCGCGGGCTCTGGGCTTCCGCAAGCCTGTGAGGGAACAACCGCCGTCCCTGTCCGTCGCCCGGGCCGCGGGTGGGATCACCGTGACGTCGAGCGCCGGGACCCTGGAATCCGCCTCGTCCGTCCCCGGGGACGCCTCACGGCGGGGCGTTCGGGCGGAGGTCGCTGGCGATGGCCACGAGGAAATCGGCGTGGGAGACGAAGGACAACTCCGCGGCGTCGATGGCCTCGACCCGGGCCTGGAAGGCCGCCTGTTCGCGCCACTGCAGCGCCAGCAAATCGGTGGCGCCGAGTTGGAACCGGTCCCGCTCCACCTCCCGGAGGGTCTGCGCCAGCTCCACGTTTAGCCCGGCGCGCTCGAGTTGTTCGTGGGCGGCGACGACCGCGAGGTGGGTGTTCCGGACCTCGGTGACAATGCGGTCGCGGGCAAACGCAAGCTGGCGCTCCAACTGATCGACGCGCCCCCGGGTTTCCTCGATCTGACCGCGGGCCCGGTTCCGCTGGAGAGGCAGGCTCAGTTCAACCCCCAGCTTCAATTCAAACTCGCCGCGATCCTTGTAAAGCTCCTCGCCGATGCCCTGGCTGGCTTCGACGCCGGCATCCAACCGGGGCAGCATCGAGTTCCGCGCAAGCCGCAGGTCGACGCCAAGTTTCGCCAGTGACAACTCCAACTGCCGGATCTCGGGGCGCTGCGCCAGGGCCCGCTGAATGCCGGCTTCGAGGAGTGGGTCCTCAGCCGCCGGGGCGGGCGGTAGGACGGCGGTGAGCCGTTCCCGACCCACCACGACCGGCTGGTTCCGGGTATCGCGGTAGAACAGGGCAAGCATGAGCGACGCCGCCTCGAACCGGCGCCGGGCCCGCACCACCGCGATCTCGCGGCTGACGACGAGTTGCTGGTTCTCCTTCTGCACGATCGGCGCGGTGAGACCACGGGCAATCTGTCGCTGGATCGCCTCCTGCCGATCCTGGGCCAGACGAAGGAGGTCTTCGGTCACGCCCAGCCGGTGACCGGCCGCCAGCCACGTGTAATAGGCCACCATGGCGGCCCGGGTGAAATCGAGGTGCTGTCGGCGGATCGACGGTTCGGCGAATTCCTGGTCCAGGCGGGCCTTGAGGATCGCGGCGCGGCGCGGGTCGATGGAACCGTCCTGGAGGAGCGGAATCTTCAAGCCAACGCGGGGTTCGCCTCCGCCCTGGGTTCGTCGGGCATAGTAATCGGGCAGCATCCCCTCGGTGAGCCGGTACCCCCCGTAGACGGTCGCCCCCCAGATGCCGAGGAATTGTTCGACCCCGGTTTCGAAGGTGACCGATTCGTAGGTCCCGGCCGGGTTGCCGAAGACGCGGGCGAAGGTGTTGAGGTCGAACGCGCCTCCGGCGCTGCGGAGTCGTCCGGCGGCGATGTCCCGCTCAATCAGGGCGGCGAGGTACGGCGGGTACTGCGTCACCACCGAGGCGAGGACCTCGGGCAGTTCGAGGGGCGGCCCCGCCGGGGCCGCCGCCTCGGCCCGCGCGCTCGGCGCCAGCAACAGGGATAGGCACAGGCAAAGGGACAGGCACAGCCCGACGCCCGGGAGCGTCCCCTTCCGACCGTCGCCGGGCCGTCGCCGTGGTGAGCTAGTTGTCGTCATAAAAGGACCCGTTCTCCGCACTCAGCGCGGGAGGAAATCCGTTGATCTGACGCCAGACCTCGAACCACAGCGGCACCTGTTCGAGCAGCACCCAACCGTTGACGCGAACGCCCTGGCGGAGCCAGCGCAGGCCCGGCCATTCCTGGACCGACATAGAACCGTCCCGGTGCCGGATCTCGTCGGGCCACGGGACCACCAGCACCCGGAACATGCCTTTGCCGTTGTCGGTGGCGTCGATGATCATCACCTCACCGCCGAACGTGCCCACCGCGACACTGGGCCAGCCGACGAACTGGATCGCCGGCCAGCCTTCGAATTGGAGCCGGACGGGGCTGCCGCGCCGGAGGATCTTGCCCGAGGCATCGGTCTCCCGGGCCTTGATGAGGGGGATGTCGTTGCCCTTCATCCAGAGCTCAACCATCCGGTTCCCGGTGGCGGGGACAAGGACGCAGAGTGGGGACCCGGCGCGAAGAAACGTCCCCTCGCTGGCTTGAACGCGCAGCACGATGCCATCGCGCGGGGCGACGATGGTTTGCATGTCCGCCTGGTTGACCTGGACGGAGAGCGCCCCGAGGGACTGCTCCGCGCTGGCGAGGTCCGCCCGGGCGGATTCACGGGCGGCCCGGCTGCTGTTGAGCGCGCCGCGAAGTTCCGCCTCGGCGCGTTCCAGCAGCGCCTGGGCCTGCAACACGTCGGCGTGCGTGCGGTCCCGTTCCAGGGTGGCCAGTTCGAACTCCCGCTGCGAAAGCAGCCCGCGCTCGTCCTGGTACAACGCCCGCACCCGCTCGTACTGCGCCTCCGCGGTGGTCTTGGCAAAGCGCGCCACATCCAGTCGTGTGCGGGCCGCTTCGAGGGCCGGCGGCAAGGCCCGCTCCTGATCCCCGAGTTGCTCGTCCAGCGATCGGATGCGCTCCCGCGCGGCATCCCGGCGCGCCGTGGCCGCCACCTTCTGAAGATTCAGGTTCGCGAGAAGGTTCGGGTCGTTGTCGACGAGGCGGAACAGGACCTCGCCCTTCCGGACCTGCTGGCCTTCCACAACCAGGGAGGTCTCCACCCGGCCGGTGAGGGGGGATTCCACCGTCAAACTTCGTTCGAGGGGATCGTAGGCGATCACCCGGCCGGTCCCGCGCACGAACTGTTGCCAGGGCAGGAAGAGCAGCCCGGCGAGGAGCACCACAAACAGCGTCAGCAGCAGCAATCCCAGCGTGCGTACCGGGACCGGCGTGCGGGTCCGCTCACGACACGTGAGGTGCACGCGGTGATCGAGCAGGGGCAGCGCCGACCGCGGCGCGCCGCCTTCCGGGGAAAGAGTGGAGGCCATGACTTCGGAGGTCCCTGGAGGGTTCAGGTGGACGACAACCCCGCGGAGGGCTCCTGGCCACCGGGAACCGTGGATCGACCCTGCCGCATGGTGAACACCCGCGAACAACGGTTCATAATTCGTGCGTCCCGGGTGGCGATGAGCAGCGTCCAGGGATGTTTCGCATCGAACAACGCCGTGAACAGTTGCTCGGATTCGTTGGGATCAAGTCCGTCGAGGATCTTGTCGATCAGGAGCAAACGCGGTTCGCCCACAATCGCCCGGGCCAGCGAGAGAAGGATCCGCTGGGAATCGGAGAGCGGCCTGCCCCCCGCCTGCAGCCGGGTGTCGAGGCCTTCCGGCAACCGCAGGAGCGTGTCCCCCAAGCCCACCTCCTCCAGAACCTTCTGGATCCGGTCGGCGGTCACCTGCGGACGCCCGAGCCGCACGTTGTCCGCCACGGTGCCTTCCACAATCTCCGGCTCGCGCACCAACACCACCAGGGTGCGGAGGGCGTCGAGCCGCCAGGCCCGGGTGTCGACGCCATCGACTTTAACCAGGCCCTCGGACGGATTGCGCAGGCCATAGATCAGGTCGAGCAACGTGCCGGCGCCGCTGCCGAGGACACCGGTGACGGCCAACCGTTCCCCGGAGGCCACCGACAG
>JBBQML010000059.1:0-12289 GCA_038328885.1 Verrucomicrobiota bacterium
GGCTGGTATGGCGGACGACCCCGGTCCAGGCCGGCAACTCGATGCGGGAATCCGGGCCATCGCCGTACAGCTCGACGCCGCCCGTGAACGAGGCCAGACGGGGAAGTCGGATGACCCCGCCGTCGATGGTGAAGAGCTCGAGTTGGTAGTAGTCCAGGACCCGGGCGGAGGTGACGTTGGGGAGGTCGAGCAGGCTTCCGGCGTCGGAGACTTTGAGGGTGAGGTTCGCGGAGTTGGTACGGGAGAGGGTGACCACCCCCGGGAGCGTCAGTTGCGCGCCGTTCCGGAGCTCGAGGTTGCAGCCATCGAGGTCCGTGAGCGCCGGCAGGTTCTCGGTCCGATCCTCGAGCAGGAAGTCGGCCGCGGTCACGGACCTGAGTTGTCCCAGGGGGAAGCGGGCGGTGCCGCGGACGGTAAGATCCACCCGCCGGAGGTTCCTCAGGCCCGGCAGCAGCAGCGTGCCACCCTTGCGGGCCTCCAGGCTGCCCTGCGCGGGGCTCTCGTTCGCCATGGTCGCGCCCCACCCGGACAAATCGATGGTGGTGCCCTCGGCCTCCGCGTAGCCGCGGATCGCCCCCTGCAGAGTCGTCAATGCGGGCAGGCCGATCCGGCCTCCGGCGTAGGCCGTGAGCACGAGGTGATAGTAATCCGCCACCGCGGCGGAGGTGACGGACGGCAGCAGGATCGCGGAGTTCGCTCCCGTCGCGGTCACGGCCAGATTTTCAGCCTTCGACTTGGCCAGGCGGACCAGGTTCGGGAGGGAGAGGGTCGCCCCAGCCGAAGCGGTCAAGTCCACGGCGCCCTGGGTGGTCGGCCCGGAGGCGGTGAAGGTCGTGCCGGCACCGTTGGCTTCCAGCGTGCCACCGGCCAACTCCAGCAGGCCGGTGGTGACCGACCCACCGCCATTCACCCGGAGCGTCCCCCCCGCGAGACGCAGTGTCCCGGCCGAGGTCAGGCTCCGGATCCAGGTGGTGTTCCGGTCGTGAACCACGGTGATTCCGCCCGCGAGGGTCACGTCGTCGGCCACCCCGGGGACGGCGTCCCCGCTCCAGTTCGCCGCGGTGTGCCAGGAGGTGTCGCCTCCACCGCCATCCCAGGCAACCGACGCCGCGAGCGCGGCCTGCGGTGCGAGGACGGCGACGACCAAGAAGGGCAGAGCCCGTCGGAGAACGGGCATCCAAAGATGGAAAGGGTACGTCTTCACAAAACTCAGAAAATAGGAACCTCCCGGCAACCCGCGGAAGATGCGTTGCTCCCATGGATCGAAGCAACGCCGATACGAAGGCGACCTTGGACACCCGTGCCTGCACGAGTTGTCGGTGACCGGATACCAAAGCGCCGCCTCGCCGGGCTCCTCGGCGCACTCCAGGGCACGCGGCCTTGGTACGGTTCACCACACCGACAACCGGTGGATGCACCGCTGGGACACGAGTGGACAGGCCGGACTCAGGCTGGGAGCCTCTGTCGAGGCCCACAAATGAAAAGCCCTCCAGGAGCCGTCCGCCGGAAAGCACCCCCCGCCCGAGGCTTTGCAGCCGCTCTCTACGCCAGCCTGCTCTTGGCCAGTGTGGGTGGGTTGCCGTCGCGGGCGCAGAACGCTACTCCTGCAGTTGCGCCGCGTGATCCGGCGCGGCTCGCCCGGCCCACGGCCCGGCAATACGCCTGGCACGAGCAGGAGCGGATCATGTTCGTGTGCCTCGATCCGTGCACCTGGCAGGGGCGCGAGTACGATAACCACTCGACACCCTTGAGTCAGATCAACCCGGCTCAACTCGATACGGACCCGTGGTGTCGTGCCGCAAAGTCGTGGGGCGCGAGGGCCATCCTCTTCGTCGCCAAGCATACCGGTGGTTTCTGTTGGTGGCGGACGGAGACCACCACCTACGGCATCAAGGAAACCCCGTGGAGGAACGGCCAGGGCGATGTGCTGGCGGATCTGTCCGCCTCTTGCCAACGGCATGGCCTGAACCTCGGCATCTACGTTTACCCCGGGGACGACACTTGGGGCGCGCCCATGGGCAGCGGCGGGCGCACAAAGGATCCGGCGAAGCAGGAGGCCTACAACGAGGTCCATCGCCGGCAGTTGACCGAGGTGCTGACCCGGTACGGGAAGATCACGGAGGTGTGGTTCGACGGCAGTTGTGTGATCGACGTCCGTGAGGTTCTGGAGCGGCACGCCGCGGAGGCGGTGGTCTTCCAGGGACCGCAGGCCACCATCCGCTGGCCGGGCACGGAAGCGCAGCCTTGCCGTTTTCCTCGTCGATGACGTGGCCGGGGGGCCCTCTCGATGATCGCGCGTCAGCGGGGCGTTTTCACCGCGCCACCGATTGTCATGCCGACCCGCAAAGTCCCGGATGGCCCGTTGCTCGGGAACGGCGACGTCGGGGTGGCGATCGGCGGGGTGGTGGAACGTCAGAAGTACTTCGGACGACGCTGCGTGTGGAGGATCCCCCGCCGTTCACCCGGGCCGGTGCCACGATCCATTTCCGCTCGTGGGTCGCGGCTACCGAGAACTTGTTGGTCATCGAACTCTCGGTGGACGGCGACCCTGCCGCCGCCGATCCCTTCAGCCCCACTGACCTGGTGGGCGTCGACGTCACGCTATGGCCCATGACCGGCAACGAAGCCGAGACGGCCACCGGCAATCTGCCGGACGGTTACTGGGCGGTGCGCCGGTTTGTTTCCACGACGAATTCGATCGCCCTGGAGCAGAAGCCTTCGCGTTGGTCGAGGGAGGCCGCGGTCGCCCTGCGTCTCTTTGACCATCGCCGGCCTGGTCTGCCGTGGAGCCGTGGCGACGGTTGGCCGGCGGACCGGTTTGTTCTCTCGCCTGCCCGGCCCATTCTTCTGGTTTCCCGGGGAGGGAAATCGGATGTTCCTGGGACAGAAAATTAACGCGGCCTTCGCCGCGGCGAACATGCTGTTGCGCTTCGATCACACGTACGACCTCGACTACGCGCGCCGGGTGTATCCCTTCCTGATCGAGGTCGCCGGCTTCTGGGAGGCCTACCTGAGGCTCGAGAACGGGCGCTACCTCATCACCAAGGACGCCTCCGGGGAGGTGGGCGATGGCGGCAGCGACCAGAACAACTGCCTCTCGCTCGGCCTGGTGCGGATGTTCTTCCAGGGCCTTCTCGAGGTGCTGCGAAACGACGTGCGCGGCTGGCCGGAGCCGGAGTGGATCGGTCACTTCAATGGTTTCAGCCTGACCTTTCCCGGGGCGGTTCGCGTCGGTCACGACCCGCGCGACATTCTCGCCAGGCTGAGGAAGCAACTCACGGTCAGCGGGTTTCCGAACCTCATGGTCGTTGGCGGCGGCGGCGGCATCGAGAACTGCTCCGGTGTGCCGGCGACGATCAACGAGATGCTCCTCCAAACCCACGGCGGTGTGATGCGTCTCTTTCCGGTCTGACCGAGGGAACAGCCCGCCCGTTTCGGCCGCCTGCGGACGACCGGAGCGTTCCTGGTCAGCAGCGAGTTCCGGGCCGGCGAGGTGAAGTCACTGCTCCTCGAGAGCGAAAAAGGCCGCGAGTGTTCGCTGCAGAATCCGTGGCCCGGCCGGAAACTGGAACTGGAGCGCGACGGGTTGGTGGCGGAAAGGCTGACCGAGGAGCGGGTCCGTTTCCCGACCCGCTCCGGGGAACTCATCGCGGTCCGGCCGCGCGTCGTGCCGGCAGTTCGTTGACCCCCGCCGACACCGTGGCTGCGCCGGAGCTCCGATCCGTCAATCCTCGATCCGGTAGAGGTGCGTCCTGGTTCGGACGAACAGCGCCTTGCCGGCGACCGCGGGGGAAGCCATGCAACCGGACGAAAGCACATTCGTGGCCAGGATCTCGAGGGTCCGACCGGGCTTCAGCACCAGCGCCGTGCCCTGTTGATCGAAGAAATAGAGTCGTCCGTCCGCGTAGATCGGCGACGACGCGAACTTGCCGCCCACGCGTTCGGTCCACACGGTCTCGCCGGTGGCGGCATCGAGGCAGGTGATGAAGCTCTCCTCCGCGGCGGTGTAGATGAGTCCGTCCACCAGGATCGGTGAGGCATATTTCCCGACGCGCGTCCGGAGCTTCCACGCCACGTGCGTGTCGGTCACGTCACCTTGTCCGTCGGTCCTGATCGCCCACAGCTCCCGCTTGGTCAGGCCGGTGACGATGAAGGCCAGGCCGCGGTCGAACAGCGGGCGGGGCGCCGCCGACCAGTCGTTGTACTGCACCTTCCAGAGTTCCTGCCCGGTGCGCGGATCGTAGCCATACGCCGCCTTGGCGCCGGCGCTGAGCATCTGGGGTTTCCCCGCGGTGGTCACGATCAGCGGAGTGCTGTGGGCCTTGCGCAGGTCTCCATCCTTGGCCATCTCACCCGGGACGTTCTCGTCGTTCCAGACGACCGACCGATCCGTCTTCCAGACCGTCTTGCCGGTCTGTTTGTCCAGGGCGGCGTGATACTGCACGTCCGCTCCGTCGAAGGTGAGAATGAGCAGGTTTCCGAAGAGCACCGGCGAGGACGAGGCCCCGCGGTAGTGACGGCACCGCAGGTCCTCCCGCTTCCAGAGCACTTTGCCGGTGGCGGTGTCCAGGCAGGCAGTGCCGAAGCTGCCGAAGTGCACATAGACCCGGCCGGGCTCGATCACCGCCGACGGCGTGGCGTACGAGTTCATCGACGCGCCGTTCCCGAGCGGCTCCGGGTCATCGCTGTGGAACAGCTTTTCGTTGAAAAGAAGCTCGCCGGTCCCGGCGCTCACGCAGTGGGCGAAGAAGTCATGACCGTCGACGGTCGCGGTGGTGAGCCAGACCTGGTCCCCGAGGATCACGGGGGTGGAGATGCCGTAAGGCGGGATCGGCGTCTTCCACTTCACGTGGTTGGTCTCGCTCCACCGCAGCGGCAGACCGGCGGGCTTCAGGTCCGCGGCAACCCGAGCATGGCCGTCGCCTTGCGGTCCCCGGAAATCCGGCCAATCCGTTGGGGCGGCCGCGGCGGTGAGGACCAGGGAAGCGAAAGCGGTTAGTGCGCAGACTCCGAGGCGGCGGAGGAGGAGGAGGCTCCCGCCCTGGCCCACGACGCGAATCCGGCTCACTGGATGGCTCATGGAGGCAAAGTGTTGTGGCGGTCGAATCGAGTCAATGTTGCGGGGTTCCGGCCGGACAGTTCTCATTTTGGAGGCCTGGCCCAGGGGGAATCATCGGGTGAGGTCCGCCTGGCCCAGCACCCGGTAGTTGCTCCGGGCCAGGGCCTCGGCAGCGACGTCCAGATCCTCGAGGTTGAGGGCGAGCAAGGGGCGTCCCGCGGGCAGCGCGAGGAAGGCGTAGATGTAATGGATGTTGATTTCGGCCTCGAGCAGCACCGCGAGGGCTCCCTCGAGCCGCGTCTCGAGATCGACCTCCACCACCAGCACCCGGGTCTCGGTGAAGGCGAAGTTCTGTTCGCGGAGGAGCTCCCGTGCCTGCCCCGGGTCGTCGACGATCACCCGCACGATGGCGCTGTCCGTCGTGTCGAGCACGGTCAGCGCGAGGACATGGACCTCATGCTGTTTGAGGAGGCTGGTGAGGTCGTGGAGCCGGCCGAGCTTGTTGGCCACGAAGAGGGAGAACTGGATCACCGGTTCGTTTCCCGGGTGCCGCAGGGTTGCCTGTGTCATGCCGACAAAGTGGTCCGGCGGAGCGTGAATGCACGCGCCTATCTTCCGGGGGCAGGGCCGGCGGATTCGGCTCGGGGGCGGGTTCGGTTTGTGTTCGGACAGGTTGGTGTTCCGGTGGCAGACGCCGGTCCGTTGGGATGGCTGGATCGTTGGGCGCTGGTTTTCAAGGGATTCGAAAACCAGGGAGCCGAGCTGTTGGCGGCGATGAACGCCTTCGTCTGGGTGCTGGCGCCCCTGCTCACGGCGGACTGTCTGAGTTCGGAGCGGCGTCAGGGCACCTTGGGAATTCTCCTCCTCACCCCCATGCACCCGGTGGACGTCGTCTTGTCCAAGTGGGTGGTGCATGGGTGGCAAGCCGCCTGGATCTATCTGGCCGTGCTTCCGGTCCTGGTCCTTCCGGTGCTGGTTGGCGGCCTCTCTTGGATCGAGGGTCTGCACACCGCGATGGTCGATACGTCGGCGCTCCTGTTGGCGCTGATCGCGGGTTTGGTGGCATCCAGCCTCTGGGACGGACAGCGCGCCGTCCTGATCGGTGCTGCGTGCATTGCGTTCGGCTTCGCCGTCGTGCTGGCAGCGGCCTGGGCGGTCGGGTTCGCTGTATCCCAATCAGCGACGGCTGGAGCCACGGGGTCGTTGGCGTCGCTCCTCCCCGCCGCCTGGAGGGACTTCGAGTTAACCTGGGCACACGCGATCGCCGTAGGGTAGGGGGTCAGTCCCGACTATTGATAGTCCGCGTGCGGTCGTTTGCGGGGGCCTGCCGTTCGCAGTGGGGGTGACCCACGGTGAGTCCGTTGCTGACGACCGGGACCACCCCGGGGGGCGGTTTGTTGTCAATTGCAGGGACTGACCCCCGGTCGAGACGGCCCGTAGCGTGAAAGCCTCGACGTGATTCCTGCCGTCGCCGCCAATCGCCAGCCGCACCTCGCGCGGTCGCCGAATCTCAACCTGCACCTCAACCACTTCGGCCACCTTCTCGTCCCCGCCTTTCTCGATTCGAGATGGCTCGGAGGATCGCGTCCAGCGTCGTATCAAGATCGCGGCTCAAGTCTTCCGCCAGGAAGCGGAGTACCAGATAGCCATGCTCCTGGAGCAGGGAGTCCTTCCGCCGATCACGGCGATAGGCGGCCGCGTCGCCAAGGTGCTGGCAGCCGTCGATCTCGATCACAAGCCGCGCGTCCCCGTCGAGAAAATCGACCTCCATCCTGCCCTGGTTGTCGAATGCGATTGGTAGAGACTGGTTCAGCCGAAACCTCCCGCGCGTCTGTGGCAGCGTTTCGAGTCGGCGGTACAGGAACGCCTCGGAGGAACTTCGCGCCCGGGCGCTTCCTTCAGCGTCGGCGGCTGGCGCGCCGATCGACCCCACGAAAAGGCAACCGAGGGGCGCATCAACACCGTCTCGGACCAGGCGCCGAACGCTGGCCGCGTAGTCATGCTTCCACGAGGCGTCCACCGGAAGGGGTACCTCCGTCGGCCATCCCGGCAGCACACTCGCCGGGAGCAGAATGGTGTACCCGACGGCCTCATATCCCCGGCATCGCCGCTCGAACATCCGGCCGAGCATGGGCACATCGAGGTCCGCGTAGTCATAGACCCTGACGTCGCGCTTCCCTTCGTGTATCCGGTGAAGCCGGCCCACATACTGCGCAATCGTGCCATGCCAGGAGACCGGCAGCGTGACGAAGAGCGTGTCCAAACGGGAGTCGTCGAACCCCTCGCCAATAAAGCGTCCGGTTGCCAGGAGGAGTGGCTTTCGATCCGGGGGCGTTGCCGCGAGCCGCTGAAGCGCGTCCCGGAGCCCGCGCCGACCCATCCCGCCTCGGAGGACGACCGCATGAGACGCCTGGGGCGTCAGGCTTGCAGCGAGTGACTCCAGATGTTCGGTCCGCTCCGTGAGAACCAAGATCGACCTGCCAGCTGCCACTGCCTGGAGAACATCGGCGCAGATCATGGAGTTCCGCGCTTCGTCCGTGGAGACTGCGGCAAAGATGCGCTGGAAGTCGGCTCTTGGATTGCCGCTCCCACCTTCCAGCGCGTGGAATCCCGTCGGACGGACCATCACTTGATGCGTGAACGGCCGCGCGGCGGCCTGCTGTCGGGCATCGACGCGGTGCCGCACCGGGCCGCACTGCATGAAGATGATCGGGTGGTGCCCGTCCTTTCGCGTCAGGGTCGCCGACAACCCGACCACGTACTTGGCCTTCGCCCGGCGGGCCACCAACTCAAAGCTGCGGGCCGACAAGTGGTGACACTCGTCCACCACCAGATGACCGTAGTCAGCCACGGCATCGTGCACTGTCCCATTCCTGACCAAGCTCTGTACCAACGCGACATCGAGCGTGCCGTTCAAGCGCCGCCGCCCTCCTCCCAGCCGGCCGATGCTCTTGGGAGGAACCCCAAGGAACACGCTGAGTCGATCCACCCATTGCTCCAGCAATTGTTGTCGATGGACGAGAACGAGCGTGTTGACACCGCGGGCCGCGATGAGCCAAGCCGCGACCACCGTCTTGCCGAAGGCCGTGGTCGCGGCCAGGACACCGGTGTCATGCTCCAAGAGCGCGTCGGCCGCCTCCTTCTGATCGGCGCGCAAATCACCCTGGAACGTGCAAGTCAGGGGCCGTCCGACAAATCGCTCGTCCCGGACGACAGTCCGGATGCCGAGCCTTTTCAAAAAGCTCTGGACCTCGGGCAGACACCCCCGAGGCAAGCCAAAGTGCTCCGGGAAATCCTCGGCGCAGGCGACGATCCGCGGAATATCATGGGTCGAGAGGCGCAGAGCCTGCGCTTTGTGGAACTCCGGGTTCTGAAACGCGGCGACCCGAATCAGTCGATTCCGCAGCGGCGGAGGAAGGTCGGCCTTCCTGACGTAGATTTGATCGCCAAGGACGATTTCCAGTGATCCCGGCAGTGAGCCGGGCACAGGTTCGCTTGCCTGGCGGCGCGATGGCACCAGCGCCCACGGCCTTGAGTCGTCGCCGACGTCGGGAGCGACAAAGCGGACGCCGATCACCCGGTCGCGCCCCTCCGCTTCCCGAACGAGCGATTCGATGAAGGCGTAACCGAGCCTCGGCGCCTGCGACAGGAATAGCCACTGGTCGGGATGCGCGGTGAACGATTCGTCGACGAACACACTGTTTCCCCGCCGCCTCGCCTCACGCTGAAGAGGAAGGGCAATGAGATTGCCAACGCCGCCGTTCGGCAAGGTGTCCTGATTCGGAAACAGACGGTCGTAGGACGGCAGCCCGATCTCGGGTCGGCCGTCCATGGCCGAGGTCAGAACCGTCGAGCCGAGCTTCCTTGCCAGGAGTGCCGGAATGGCTTCCTCGAAGAAGAACCAGAAATGGCCACCGTTGCCCGACCGTGATCGCTCGAGCGCGACGGGAAGATTCAGCTTGCGGCAGGCGTCGCGGAAAGCATTCGCGTCCTCCATCCAAGCCTCACCGTCGAAATCCACCGCCAGAAAAAAGCACGTCTCGTCGAGCAGCATCGGGTAAAGTCCCATGACGAACGGAGCACCCGAAGAATCCTGACCAGACAAATGCCAGCGCACGACCTCGTAGGTGACCGGTAGCAGTTGCCGGTGGGCGCATTCCGAGCAGCGGATGCGCGGCTTCTCGCAGATCCCGCGCACCCATTCGTTGCCGCACGCAGGTTGGTAACCAGCACGGCCCGTGCGCCGGCTCTCGAAGCGCTTCGGATACACGTCGTCGCGTCCGCGGAAGAGGGACCGAAAGAGCGCAATCTTGTCGGCAGCGGGCGACGCTCCGTGGACAGAAGACAACGGAGGACTCGCAGCGGCAGAGGCCACCGTGGGTGGTTGAACCGGTGGGCGCCGCTCCTCCTCCTGCATGCACCGGAGTGAGGCGAGGCCGGGGTTGCGGATCAAGCTCATAACATGGCGTGGTGGCCGCGAATGAGCGCGAACGACTCCAGGACGCCGTCGCCACCGTGTACGACATCCTCCGCCCCACGCCACCGGGTCCTTGGCATTCGACGCTTAATCAGGCTCTCAACCTGCTTCGGCAGACGGCTGATTCCCCGGGTTGAACGCTCGCCCTGGGCCTCGACGTGGGGGGAGCGTCGAGGAAGGCCTTCCATTGCGGCGCCGCACATCGATCTCAGCCGTGCCCGCCTGCTTCCATCAGGCCTGCCTGGCCAACCCGACCCACCCACCCAGAACACGGAGCGAATCCTCTTCGGCCTCCGTCGTGATGATCGAGGCGAACTCCAGGTTCAGTGGCCGCCCTCACCCTCACGCTCGCGCAGGCGTCGGGCGAACCCGCGCGGGTGCGCAACGACATCATCGTGCGCCGGCAAAGCCTGCACAGCTCACCCATGCCTTCGTTCGCCGAAGCTCTCGCGCCGCAGGAGATGGCCGACCTCGCCGTCTTCCTGCTCGCGCAGCGCAGCGCGCCGTCGCCCGCGCCGACTGCCGCGAGCACCGACGGCACCTTCTCCATCGGTCTGAAGCCCGACCGCCTCGCCATCGCGCATGCCGGCCAGGCGGTCGCGGAGTTTTTCTTCCGCGACAAAGAAATTCTTCGCCCCTACTTCGCGAACGTCCGTGCGCCGGGCGGTTTGAAGGCCACGCGCAACCATCCGCCCGTCGCCGGCACGGACGCCACGGACCATGACACGATGCATCCCGGCAACTCTCTGGCCTTCGGCCACCAGGAAGAGATGGGCTTTGGTGAGCGCGTCGCCACGGCGATCACGGAGAAGAACGGCGGCCTCATAACGAGCAGCACCGGACTGAAGAACGCGAAGACCACCTGGGGCCAAGCGGCAGAGTGGTGCGATTACTCGGGCACCGTGGAGGGACATCGCCTCGGCCTCACGCTGATGGCGGACCCGAAGAACTTCCGCCCGAGCTGGTGGCATAACCGCGCCTTCGTCGCCAATCCCTTTGGGCGCGAAGCCATGAAACAGGGTGCCAGGAGCGCCGTGACGGTGAAGCGTGGCGAGGATTTTCACCTGCGCTTCGGTGCGGCGATTCACAGCGGTCCGGAGTTCACTCCGGCGGCGTCGTATCCAATGCTTCTCGAATCGACACCGGGCAACGCCGCCAGATAACCATTGCGCCATCGCATCAATGAACCAAACCGCAAAATCAATTCTTCTCCTGATCGCGGCCGTTGCCGGCCTGCCGACACCGGGTCACAGCGCGGAACTTCCGCTGGATCTGCGAGGCACCGTCATCGTTCCCCACCTCCAATCCACGGAGATGCGCTATCCTCGCGAGCCGGATTTCAGCCTCGGGGCGCGGGTGCAGTTGTTCGTGCGCAATCCCGGCGACGTCGAGTTGCAACTCATGCCGAGCGCGACCATTCGCCTGCGCGGAAAGACACCGGATGAACTGCTCGCCGCGGATGAATGGGCCTGGCACGATTTTCCGAACGCGTGGACGAATGAGCCGTTGTCCCTGCTGCCGGGGGCGCTCACGGTCTGGTCATTCAACGGCAAACGCGCCCCGTGGGGTGTGAGCACAAGTGCGACCCTGGCGGTCGGCGGAGCGGAGCTGAAGATCGAGATCGCCGAACCGCGCGCGTGGCTTTCAGCAGTCACGTTTTTCGGCAACACCACGAACCCGTTTCCCGACTCGCTCATCTTCCACGTCGCCAATCAAACCGATACGCCGCTGCGGATCGAAGCCTGCCGGCTCTGGCTGCCAAAGGAGAACCAAACATGGCGCGCGCTACTGCCGCAGCCGTGGCTCACGAACCTGGAGGCGTTCCCCGTAAACGCCACCATTCCGAAAGGGGACCGCGGCGGCGCCCGCGTGAACACCGGCCGGTTGCCGCTGACTTACACCGCACTGGAAGTGCGGTTGTCCGACGCCGCAGGAAACCCGCTCACGCTCTGGGCCCACCTGCGCATCAAGCGTGAGTTCTTCGACATCAGCGGCGGCTGGGTGGCGTCGAAACTCGGCGGGAGCAACACGCTGCACAATGAGCTTTACCTCAAGACACTTCGACGAATGCACATCAACGCGGGCATGCACGACCAGGTTCCCGGTTACACCGACAACGCCCTGCTCTATGAAAAGTATCCGCTGAAGTACATGAACCGTTGCCGGCCGTTCGAGCATTACGACACCGACGACGTCCTCCCGCGCATTCACGCCGTCGAGTTCCTGGGCGAGCCGCAATACGGCGGCGGCCGGCCGGTGCCGCCGATGGAGGTGTGGCGCGCGTTCGCCCCGTATCAGGCCACGCGCCTGCCCACCTCCGTCACGCACAGCGAGGAACGCATCTGGCGCTATTACGCCGGCTTGTCCGACTATCCACACTACGACGCTTACCGTGTTTGCGCGCCGGCCCCGGACTCGTGGAGCGCCTATGATCGTTGGGGCGGTGAAAAAATCCGCTGGGGCGCGCCGCTCGAAACCATCGGAGACATGACCCGCTCGCTCCGCGATTTGAACCGTCCCATGCCCGTGGCCTACTGGTCGCAGGGCGCCCACTATGACTGGGGCGGTTACGGTGGACGCCAGCGCGCTTCGCCGACGCCCGATGAACTTCGCGCGCAGGCCTACCACGCGCTGGCCCATCGCATCACCTCGCTCTACTGGTTCAACCTCAGCCTCAAATCGCTGCTCAAGTTCCCCGACCTCATCGAACCCATCACGCGCGTCGGCCGCGAAATTGAAATGCTCGAACCGTT
>JBBQML010000060.1:0-12209 GCA_038328885.1 Verrucomicrobiota bacterium
CCCTGCCGTTGTAGGTTCCGGTGGCATTCACCGTGATACCGCCGCTCTTGAAGATCAGTGCCGAACCAGCGGGGTTGGGGCTTACATTATCGCCACTGATGGTCTGGAAGGGATTCTCGGGAAGGAAATCGCCCGCCCCCCGGCCGAGCTTGTAGAACTCGAAAGAAACGCCCTTCGCGGGCAGGATAGCTGCAAGAAGGCTGGCAAATACTACGAATTTTCTCATGATCCTAATAACTGATGGTTAGTGTTAGCTTACATGCAACATCGAGTGAAGCACGTGGCGTGAAAGCACGTGGCGTGCCAATTCCCGCTGCGCCTGGTTATTGAATACAGCCGATGCACGCAAGTAATTCAGATCGAATGGATTAATGCGGCATACGGACCGGTCCGGCCCAGCCCTTGGCGCCGCTTCCCCTCGGTTAACCTGTAAAGTACAGCGACAGCCGAGCCGGGCGACGCTCGAGATATGGAGGTTCTTTTTCCGTGTAACCAACTCGGACCAAGCAACATGCTGATTTTGTAAGGATTTCCTACACGGGACACCAACTAGAATGGGGTCAGATCTAAATTATTGACAATCAACCGGCTCCCCCGAGAGCGCGGGGATGGCGCGTTCTGTGCGGGGTTCCTGGATCGGTAGGCTTTCATGCCCGGCTGGCGGGCCGGGAGTGGTTGGCGGATGGGCGCACCGGGTCCGGCCGGTCCGTCTCCTTTCGCGTCCTTCGCGCTCTTCGCGGTTGATCGCTCCGGGCGCTTCGCGGTTTTGGGGTTGGTTCGGGGAAACGGTTTGACGGGGTTGGCGGGGCTCCGCTAGGTTCCCGGCAGTGATTCGCTCCGCGGCATCCGATCTCTGGATCCTCGTGGTCCCCGTAACCGGGGGCTGACGTGCGATCTGGGGTTGGTGACCGCTGGCAGATCGCCCGCACTTCCAAAATGGGAGGCGGGCTTTTGTTTTCCGGCGGCAGCCGCTGCGACTCGGAGACAACCCTTATGCGACACACAATCTCGGTGCTGGTGGAGAACAAGTTCGGCGTGCTGACCCGCGTGGCGGGATTATTCAGCGGCCGTGGCTATAACATCGACTCGCTCAACGTCGCCCCGACCCACGACGCGACGCTGTCCCGCATGACCATCGTCACCAGCGGCGACGACGCGACCGTCGAGCAGATCGTCAAGCAGCTCAACAAGCTAGTCGATACGGTCAAGGTCATCCAATACCCCCAGGGTGACTACATCGACCGCGAGTTGGTGCTGGTGCGGGTCAAGGCCGAGCCCCAGAACCGCGCCGAGATCTGCCAGATGGCGGAACTCTTCCGGGCCAAGGTCGTCGACGTCCAGTTGGACAGCCTGACCATCGAGATCACCGGCGGTGAGGCGAAGATCGAGAAGTTCATCGTCCTGATCAAGAGCTTCGGCATCCTGGACCTGACCCGGACGGGGCAGGTCGCATTGCCCCGCTCCTGAACCGGAAGTCCCTCCGCGACCCGGGCGGCATTCGCCCCCGTGCGCGGGCTGGTTTCCCTCCTTTTCGAGCATTACCAACCCACCAAACTGAAACGAATCATGGCAGCCAAGATCTACACGGAGAAGGACGCCGACCTCGGCGTGTTGAAGGGCAAGACGCTGGCGGTATTGGGCTTCGGCTCGCAGGGCCACGCCCATGCGCTGAACCTCAAGGACAGCGGGCTCAAGGTCATCATCGGCCTCTACCCGGGCAGCAAGTCGATCGCCGTCGCCCAGGAGAAGGGCTTCGAGGTGCTTCCCACGGCGGAGGCCGTGAAGCGCGCCGACGTCATCATGGTGGCGCTCCCTGACACCAAGCAGGCGGCGGCGTACCTGAAGGACATCGCTCCCAGCCTGACCAAGGGCAAGACCCTGCTCTTCAGCCACGGCTTCTCCATCCACTTCAAGACCATCGTCCCGCCGAAGGATGTCGATGTGATCCTCGTCGCTCCGAAGGGCCCCGGGCACATCGTCCGCCGCCAGTTCGTCGAGGGGAAGGGCGTGCCTGCGCTCATCGCCGTCCATCAGAACGCGACGCGGAAGGCCAAGAAGGTCGCGCTCGCCTGGGCCAAGGGCATCGGCGGCACCCGGGCCGGTGTGCTCGAGACCACCTTCAAGGAGGAGACCGAGACCGACCTGTTCGGCGAGCAGACCGTCCTCTGCGGCGGCTGCAGCGCCCTGGTGCAGGCCGGGTTCGAGACGCTCGTCGAGGCGGGGTACTCGCCCGAGATGGCTTACTTCGAGTGCCTGCACGAACTGAAGCTGATCGTCGACCTCATGAACGAGTCCGGCATCAGCGGGATGCGGTTCTCGATCTCCGAGACGGCCAAGTGGGGCGACGTTTCGGTCGGGCCGAAGATCGTCGATGCCTCCGTCAAGAAGCGCATGAAGGCGGCCTTGAAGGACATCCAGTCCGGCAAGTTCGCCAAGGAATGGGTCAAGGAGTACGAGGGTGGCTACAAGAAGTACAACGCGCTCATGAAAGCCGGGGAGGACCACCCGATCGAGAAGGTGGGGACCAAGCTCCGCTCCATGATGCCCTGGATGAAGAAGCGGCAGATCAAGGGCGCCCAGGCCGCCTACTGACTGAGGGGGCCACGCGGATGGACTACAAGAACACCCTGAACCTGCCGCAGACCGGCTTCGCGATGAAGGCGGACCTGGTAGTCCGCGAGCCGGAGCGATTGCAGCGATGGGAGGCGGCGCGCCTGTACCAGGCGATCCAGGATCGCCGGGCCGGCGCGCCCACGTTCGTCCTTCACGATGGCCCGCCGTTCGCCAATGGCGACGTCCATGTGGGCACGGCGCTCAACAAGATCCTCAAGGACATCGTCATCAAGTATAAGAGCCTGCGGGGATTCCGGGCTCCGTACGTGCCGGGCTGGGACTGCCACGGGTTGCCGATCGAGTTCAAGGTGAGCCAGGAGTTGCGCAAGGCGGGGGATGCCACCGCCGAACCGGCGGCGATCCGCAAGGCCTGCGAGGCGTACGCCCGCCGCTACATCGACCTCCAGCGCGTCCAGTTCAAGCGGTTGGGGGTGCTCGGCGACTGGGAGCAGCCCTACCTGACCCTCGACCGCGCCTACGAGGCCGACGAATTGCGGCTGTTCGCGCGCCTCGTGGAGCAGGGCTTCGTCTACCGGGGCAAGAAGCCCGTGTACTGGAGCATCCCCTGCCGAACCGCGCTCGCGGAGGCCGAGGTCGAGTACGAGGACCACGTCAGCCAAAGCGTGTTCGTGAAGTTCCCGGTGGTGGGCCGCCCCGGCACGTCCATCGTCATCTGGACCACCACGCCCTGGACGCTCCCGGCCAACCTGGCCGTGGCGTTCAATCCCTCGCTCTCCTATTCCCAGGTCCTGGTCGGCGAGGAGTCCTACCTCGTGTCCACGATGCTCCTGGATGCCGTCGCCGCCAAGGCCGGTTGGTCCGGCTACCAGATCCTCCGGTCCCTCGACGCAGGTCTGCTCGCGGACGTGGAGTACCAGCATCCCTTCTGCGCGCGGACTGGCCGGCTCCATCCCGCGGAGTTCGTGACCAACGACGCCGGCACCGGATTCGTGCATGTCGCGCCGGGGCACGGTGCGGATGACTACCAGTTGGGTCGCCAGCAGGGCCTGCCGATCTACTCACCGGTGGATGATGACGGCCGGTTCGCGCACACCGCTGAGTTGCCGGTGGAACAGCAGATGCCGGTGGAGATGCTGGGCAAATCGATCCTTGCGAAGCACGGCAAGAGCGACGCGAACGAGGCGGTGCTGCATGAGTTGCGGGTGCGCGGGGCGCTGGTGCACCAGGAGAATTACCACCACAGCTACCCCCACTGCTGGCGGAGCAAGACCCCGATCATCTTCCGGGCGATGGACCAGTGGTTCATCCGGGTGGATCAACCCCTCGCCGGGGGCACGTTCCGTGAGGCCGCCCTGGCCGAGATTGACCGGGTGACGTGGATCCCGGACTGGGGAGGGAACCGGATCAAGGGCGCGGTGCAATCCAGGCCCGATTGGTGCATCTCGCGCCAGCGTTCCTGGGGCGTCCCCCTGCCGGCATTCTACGCCGCGGACGGCTCGGCGATCCTGGACGCGCGCGTGGTGCGGAACACGGCCGACCTCTTCGAGAAGCACGGGTCCAATATCTGGTTCGAAAGCCCGGCGGAGACGCTGTGGCAGTTGGTGCGCCCAGCCGACTGGAGCGGTGCCGAGGCGGTGGCGCGCTCCGTCGACACCCTGGATGTCTGGATCGATTCGGGATCCTCCTCCGCGGCGGTGCTTGCCCGGCGGCCCGAGTTGCGCGGGGCGGGCGACCGGCCGTTCCAGTGCGACATGTACCTGGAAGGCAGTGACCAGCACCGCGGCTGGTTCCAGTCGTCGTTGCTGCTCTCCCTGGCCGGAAACGGAGCGGCGCCGTACCGCACGGTGCTCACGCACGGGTTCATGGTGGATGCCGACCGCGAGAAGATCTCGAAGAGCAAGCAGGGGGAGGGTGGCTATCAGAAGCCGCAAACGTCCGAACGCTACGTGAAGGAGTACGGCGCGGATGTGCTGCGTCTCTGGGTGGCTTCGCAGGATTTTAGAAACGACATCGTCGTCAGCGAGGAGCGGTTGCAGAAGGTGGGCGAAACCTACCGTGTCCTCCGCAACGCCCTGCGTTACCAGCTCTCGAACCTCTACGATTTCGACCCCGCGAAGCACTCCGTCCCGGACGCGGAGTTGACGGGTCTGGACCGCTGGATTCTCGGCGAGTTCGCCACCGTGGAGGCGGCGTGCGCCCAGGCTTACGAGGACTGCGCGTACCACGTCGTTTACCAGCGGGTCGCCCAGTTCGCGGCGGTGGAGCTGAGTTCCCGCTACCACGACGCGGTGAAGGACCGCTTGTACACCGACCCGGCCGGGTCGGCCCGACGCCGGTCCACCCAGACCGCGCTCCACCGGTTGGTGACCGGGTTGTGCCGGGTGCTGGCTCCCATCCTGGTGTTCACGACCGACGAGGTGTGGGAGTTCGTGCCGGGTCGGCCGTCGACCAGCGTGCATCTGACCGACTGGACGCCGCGGGAGTTCCCCCGCAGCGAGGGCGAGCAACGGACCTGGGACTGGTTGTTCGCCACCCGGGAACAGGTGCTGCCACACCTTGAGAAGGCCCGGCAGGCGAAGCTCATCGGCAAGGCCCTCGAGGCGCGGGTGACCTGGCGCGGAGAGCTCCCCGCCGAACCGTTGGACCCGGGTTGGCAGGATGCCTTCCGTGAGTTGCTCAACGTCTCCCAGGTGACCGTGGCGCCCGCCGGCCCCGAGGTGGAGGCCATGGTGGACATTGCCCGCGCGGAGGGCGCCAAGTGCGAGCGTTGCTGGCACTGGGAGGGCGACGTGGGCCAACACCCGATGCACCCGACGTTGTGCGGGCGGTGCGTGGCCGCGGTGGACACGGCGACGTCCTGAACAGGCGGCTAGGGTGGGGGTGCTCCGGGCGGGGGACCGTGGTTGTCGCGTCGCCCTGGGCCCCCGGGGTTTTCGCCAGTCTTCGCCTCCCAGGCCTGCTCGTTGGTGCCTCGCGGACCCGGGCCATGCCGCCGATCTTCTCCTCGTCCGCCACCCGGACCTCCAGGGGAGGGGCCGGAACCCTCCGGCCGCGGGCCGCGGCGTTCGCGCGACCGTTTGTTCATCTCGTCGAACTTGGCCTGCTGCTCGGGGTTGAGTTCCGCCTTGATGCGCTCCCGTACCAACTTCATTTCCTCCCGCATCTGAGGCTGTACCGAGTCCCAGAGCAGCCGGTTTCGTTTCCGACCCTCCTGGAGGATGACATCAATGCGCTTCGACTGCTCTTCGGTCAGATCGAGGTCCCGCTTGAGCCGGCCGAGGAAGTCGAACCGGCCATCCATCGCGGCGGACGGAGACCTTCCCTCCCGCGCGGTTTCCTGGGAGGCCCGATTGGCCGCGCGGTAAACCAGCGCCCCGGTTCCAGCGCCTGTGACGAAGATGATCGTGGCGGCGAGGATTGCCTTCCAGCGGTTCACGGCTAGTAGGAGCCGGTATCCAGGTCGGCGAGCAGGACGGCGTCCAGTTGGGCGCCCAAATCCTCGGTGCCGGGACTCAAGGCGGTCGAGCCTACGCCCGCGAGGATCATGACGGCGAAACAAGGCACCACCGCCCGCCAGAGAAGGGCTCCCCAAGCCGCCCAAACATCCGGCACGCGCCCAGCCAGGCTGGCCATGACCCGCTTCTCGAAGGCGTAGGGGACCCGGTCGGAGGGCGCTGCAGAGCGGGCGGCGACCAGCAATTTTTGGCGGATAAGCTCTGGGTTCATCGCTCCCTGTTGTTGTGTGAATCCAGACGATGCAGGTCGCGGTAGCGGTTACAAATACTTTCCGGGCTTCAACCGGGCCAGGGCCTTCCGCATGGCCGCCCGGGCCCGGAACGCCCGCACCTTGATCAAGGGCACCGACCAACCGGTGGCTTCGTGGATTTCCTTGATGGAACGTTCTTCTATCTCAAGGAGTTGGATCACCAGCCGAAACTCCGGCGCCAGGGTCTCCATCAGCCGCCGAACCAGGGTCCGGGCGGCCTCCGCCCGCTCATCCGCACCGTCGGGGTCGACCCGGCACCGCTCCAGCCAGTCGTCCTCTTCCGTCGTCAGGTCGGTGAAGCTGGTTTCCTTGCTCCGTTGGTGGGCCCGGAGGAAGTCGTAGCACGTCCGGACGGCGACGCGCATCAGCCAGTGCTCGAACGGCGCCTCGAACCGAAATCCCGAGAGACGTTCGAACGCCTTCAGGAACACCTCCTGGACGATATCCTCGACCTCCGTTTCGCGCCGGGCGTAGCGCCGCGCCGTCGAGAAGACCCGGGGTTGGTGCCGGCGCACCAGTTCCTCGAAATCCTGCGTCTGCCCGCCCAGGACCGAACGGACCAGGTCCGCGTCGCTCCGCGGGTCGCCGGTGGGCGCCTGCGGTTGCCCGCTTGCCGGGTCTGGTTGGGGGACGTCCAAGGGCGGCAGGGGCCTAGATCTCGAGTTGCTTCTCGAACTCGGTCAGGTTGCGGGGGGTCGTCTTGGTGACGAGCACGACGTCCTTGATGCGCACTCCGCCCACGGTGGGGAAATAGAGTCCCGGTTCGAGGGTCACCACGTGCCCGGCCCGGAGGGTTTCCCGGGAGCTGGGGTTCAACCGGGGAGCTTCATGGACTTCCATTCCCACCCCGTGCCCGGTTCCGTGAAAAAAGCCGGCGAGCCGCCCGTTGCGCCGCGAGTTCTTGAAACCCAGGCGCCGGAGGCAGGCCTGGGCGGTGCGGTGGACGTCGCGGCCGATCGCCCCGTCGAAGAGCACGCTCGCCGCGGCGTTCTGGGCCTCGACGACCGCGTGGTACATCGAGCGGACGAACTCACTGGCGCGGCCCCGCACGACGGTGCGGGTGATGTCCCCGAAGTACCCGGTCCGCTGCGAGCGCGGGAAGATATCGATCACGATGGGCTGCTTCGCCGCCAACGGTCCATGACCGGTTTCGTGCGGGTCGCTTCCCTGGCGGCCACCGGCCACGATGGTGCGCGCGGCATTGCCCCCCGCCTGGAGGACCGCCGTGTCGATGATCGAGCGCAGGCGCTCCGCCGTGAGCGGCGCGTGCTGCAGGTGGAGTCGCCCGCTCTTGCCAACCCTGGCCCGTCGCAGCGCATGGAGGCCCTCCGCCATCCCGACCTCCGCCATCACCAGGGCGGCGCTGATCTTCTTGATCTCGTCGGCCGTCTTGACCGCCCGGTCCGGGAAGAACGGGCCGTCCCGCAGCTTCACCTTGATCCCGTGCCGACGCAGCGCGCGGGCCAGACCCAGCGGGAAGCTCTCGGCCACCGTCACTTTCCGAATGCGGTGCTCACGGAGCACGGCATGCACGACGTCGCCGAGCCCGGGCAGATCGATGCCATCCACCCGGTCGAGCCGGCGCTCGTAGCGGGAGTACGATAGCGCGCGGCAATGCGGCGCTTCGGCCCGGACCCGGTCGAGTTCCAGATCACTGAGGACCACGTGCGGTTGCCCGCGGTGGGTGAACCAGATGAACGGGTCGGGAACGAACGTCCTGACCGCGTACAGCATGTCGGCATTCCGCTCGCTGTCCGCCACCATCAGGAGGTTCTCTTGGGGCACGCGTGCGAACCTAGAAACCGCCCCATCTTCAGGCAAGGGCGGAGCGGGGAGGCACACGGGGATCATTGGCGGGTCCCCTTCGATCGGGTCCCCCACCCAGGCTGCCGGCTGCTGACCACGGTCCCCGGAAGGTGGACGTCGATCCAACGGCACCTCTGCCGGACCGCGGCACGATTCGCCGCGGTGCGCCGTGGTACGCCGCCGTACGGCGGGCTGGAGTCTGGCCGCTTTTGGTCCCGGAGTGACAACGGATATTAGCCGGTGGCAAGGCCGCTTGGCCGCCGCAGCCACCGGTATATCGGCACCTGTGTGAATCCGTCCCGGATGGGGCGGAGGAGAGCGGATGACGGCGGCAAGGAAGAACCATCCTTCGCACGGTTCGGCCTCCAGGATCGAGGCGGTTGAGGTGGGACGACCTACGGGTGGCGGATCCCGCGCCCCTGCCGGGGCGCTCGCCAACGGACGCGCCTTGACCGGCGGCCGCTCCCGCTGTCGCGGGATTGCCGCCGGCTACCTTCCTTCAGCCCTCCGCGCTGGAGAGTCGCAGCGACCGGCAAAAAAAATGGCCAAACTCCAGGCGTCGCAGAGCGATGCAACGGAGGGGGTGGATCCGACGGTTCCGTGGGCTCAAAGCCCACGGCTACCATCCTGCGGTCGCTCCGCGACGCCCGAACCCGGTCGCCGTCCACCTTCGTACCTCGGACCTCGGATCTCCGACCTCGGATCTCGGACCTCGGACCTCCGACCTCGGACCTCGGACCTCGGACCTCGGACCTCGGACCTCCGACTCTAGGGAATCAGGGACGACCGCGTTCTGGATTATCCGGTCGAAGACCAATTTCTTTGGCAAGCATGGCGGCATGAACAACTTTCACGCCGTTCACCATTTTTCCGAAGAGGTGTTGAAAATGCCGCTCGTCCCCGGTCAGTAGATGCGAGCATTGCGAAGCCACCGCAGCGCCAAGGATATGCCTGTCTTTCTCGACCAATTCGACGCCAGGCAACTCGGCCACGAGCGACGTGAGGCTGATTTTTTTCAGTAACGTTTGAAGGTGACGGGTCGCAAGCGGAGCGTCCGCAACCTTCCGTTCCATATTCCGCTTGGCTTCGTCAACGGCCGCCCTACTGCTTGCCAGTTCAGCCTGCTCCCGGACGCAGCCTAGAAATCGTCCCATTCGACTTCCTCTGAGCGCCGCTGAAAACAGCACATTGGCGTCGAGGAAAACCTTCATTTGAGGGTGAAGCGTCTCAAGCCATCCTCGTTCATCCGTTGAAACTCCGCCGAACGCTCATCGGTGTAAATTTCCACCGGGTAGGTTGCCGCCGGACGCAGGACGAGACCGTCTGCGGTTTCTTCCAGGATGGCTTGACCGCCCAGGCCGTATTTCTTCCGCAGGTCCTTCGGGATCGTGAAGGTCCCGCGCTGATTGATTTGAACGACGGTGCTCATGCCATTCAGCATGTCAGCATTTCACATTTACCGCAACACCCACTTGAGGCAACATAACAGCAACCGGCGAAAAGTGGCCAAGCTCCAGTGCGCCGCGGTGCGGTGCGGCGCACTGGAGTTTGACCGTTTTTGGTCCCGGAGGGACATCGGATATTAGCCGGTGGCAAGGCGGCCGGGCGCCGCGGCCACCGGTAACGGGCCCGCACGACCAAGCCCGCCCCGGAGGGGCGGTGGAGGTTCCGGGACCCCGGGTAACGGCGCGACGTCGTTACCCGTTCCTCAACGTTCGCGGGGGCTCGGTTCCGTTCCGCGCGACGGCGGCGGTTCCGTCTCCCGCGCCCCTGCCGGGGCGCCCGAATCGTTTTGTGTCGGTGTCCGGCGGCCGCCCTTCGCTTGCCGCCGGCTAATATCCGGCAGCCCTCCGGGCTGGAGAGTCGCTGCGACCGGCGAAAAGTGGCCAAACTCCAGTGCGCCGCGGTGCGTCGCCGTGCATCGCGACGAACCGCGTGCGCTTTCCTCAACCCCGCGCTAGGGTCGCCCGCCTGTGAGTCGAACCAAGCCGGCCTCCGTCCCCACGCCCCAGCCCTCGCGCGTCCCCCCGCGTCCTCGACGCGTCGGCCTCATCTCCCTCGGCTGCGCCAAGAACCTCGTCGACGCCGAGATCATGCTGGGCTCGCTGCTGAAGGACGGGGTGGAGGTCGTCAATGACCCCGCCGCCGCGGACGCCCTCATCATCAACACGTGCTCGTTCATCGACGCGGCGCAGGAGGAGAGCGTCGACACCATCCTGGAGTCCGCCGAATGGCGCAACCAGCGGCGGCCTGACCAGGCGGTGATCGTGTCCGGCTGCCTCCCCCAGCGTTTCCGCACCGAGTTGACCGAGTTGATGCCGGAGGTGGATGCCTTCATGGGCATCGACCAGGTGGAGGGGGTCGGCGGGATCGTGGAACTGGCGGTGGCGCGGCGGGCGGCCAAGACCCAGGCCGATGCCCTCGGCCAGGCTCCGCCGGTTCGCGCACCGGCGGGGCGGGTCAAGGCGCGGTTGGTCGAACTGGCGAACCAGCCGACCGGGGCCGGCGGCGAGTCGGTCGGGGGGGCGGACGAGGAATCCCTCCGCCACACGGCGAAATTCGGCAAGACGCGCCAAGTGGTCACGACCGCGGCGCCGTCGCCGGCCGCCGCCCCCGGGGAGCCGATGGTGGCGGTTCACGTGCGGCCGAACTACATCCCCCACTGGGACACGCCCCGCTTCCGGTTGACTCCCCCGCACTTCGCGTATGTGAAGATCGCCGAGGGCTGCAACCACCCCTGCAGCTTCTGCATCATCCCCCGCATGCGCGGCTCCCACCGGAGTCGACCGCAGTTGGATGTGGTCGAGGAGGCGCGCCGCCTCCTCGCCGACGGGGTGAAGGAGTTGAACCTGATCTCCCAGGACTCGACCTACTACGGACTCGATCTTCGCGAGAAGGCCAGCCGGGCGATCGCCTCGCCGGAGCGCTTCCGGGCGGCGGCGGAATCGCTGCCGGCGGGGGCAACGACGCTGGCCACGCTGCTCCGCGACTTGAATGAGCTCCCCGGGGATTTCTGGATCCGTCTCCTGTACACGCACCCGGCCCACTGGACCGACGGCTTGATCGAGACGATCGCGGCCTGTCCGAAGGTGGCGCGGTACGTCGATATGCCCCTGCAGCACATCCACGACGAGATGCTGCTCCGGATGCGCCGCGAGACGAGCGGCGCCTACATCCGGGAGTTGATCGGTCGGATCCGGGCCGGCATCCCGGGGATAGCCCTGCGTACGACGTTCATTGTCGGGTTCCCGGGGGAGACCCCGGCGCACTTCGAGTCCCTGCTCGAGTTCATCCGCGAGACGCGGTTCGAGCGCCTCGGGGTGTTCGCGTACTCCCAGGAGGACGGCACCGTGGCGGGTCGGATGGAGCAGCAAGTGCCCGTCAAGGTCCGCCAGAAGCGGCGCGAGCAGGCCATGGCCGTCCAGCATGCCGTGGCTCGCGAGGTCTCCGCCGGCTTCGTGGGGCGCCCGCTCAAGGTGCTCATCGAAGGACCCGCACGGGACGCCCAACTGCAGCAAGCCCGGCTCTCCTCCTGGGAACATGGACTGTTGCGGGAAGGTGTTGGGGACCCCTCGCCCGCGCGCGGCAAGTCCATGGGCCGTTACCTCGTCGCCCGCGGGGAGGCGGACGCCCCGGACATTGACGGCCGGGTCTTCGTCCGGGGTGCGCCTCCCGTGGGGGAGTTCGCGCAGGTGCGCGTGGTGGGACACACGGACTACGATCTCGTGGCCGAGCCGGTCTAGCAGCCTCTTCAAAAGGCCCGCTTGTCCCGTAGTCGCCGTGGTGACACGGCGCATTCATCGGCTTTTCGGGGTTCCTTTGCGTTGTTCCGGGCAGCCTCTTCAAAAGGCCCGTTTGTCCCGTAGTCGCCGTGGTGACACGGCGCAAGAAGCCCCCTTATCCCGTAGTCGCCGTGGTGACACCTCCTCTTTACCCACAGAAAGGGGGTTCCCGCATATTGTGGAGGTGGTCTAACCAGGCTTGCGGTTGGGTTCCTGCGGCGTGGGCGGACGAGGAGGTGGCGCGTTTGCGGTGAGCCGGGAGAAGCGCACGAGCTCGGCGA
>JBBQML010000061.1:0-12201 GCA_038328885.1 Verrucomicrobiota bacterium
ATCGACCAGATTGGAGCCGGGGTCGAAGTTGCTGCTCCAGACCTGTTCGAGAATCTGGGCCCGAGTGAACACCCGTCCGGGGGACCGCATGAGACGTTCCAGGAGGACGAATTCCCGGTTGGTCAGATCAATCCTCCGGTCCGCACGAGTCACCTCCCGGGTGAGCAGATTCAGGGAAAGATCATCGACACTCAGCAGGCTCCGCGTGTTCCCGGACGCCCGACGTCCCAACGCCTGGATTCGGGCGCCGAGCTCCTCCACGTAGAACGGCTTGGTCAGGTAATCGTCGGCGCCCAAGTTGAG
This sequence comes from Verrucomicrobiota bacterium, assembly GCA_038328885.1. GTDB lineage: Bacteria > Verrucomicrobiota > Verrucomicrobiia > Limisphaerales > CAIMTB01 > CAIMTB01. The sequence continues at coordinate 304 of JBBQML010000061.1, forward strand.
CCCTTCAAGCCGCTCGTTGAGTTCGCTTCGTGCGGTCAGCAGGAGGACCGGCACGTCCATGCCGCGTTCGCGCAAATTGCGGAGAATGCTCAAGCCGTCCCGCCCGGGCAGCATGATGTCGAGGACCACGACGTCGTAGGGGCGGGTGGAGGCGAAGGTGTAGCCCTCGTCGCCGTGATTGGAGACGTCAACGACGAACCCTCGCGCTTCCAGATCCTTCCGGATCAGGGATGCAATCTTCTTCTCGTCTTCGACGATGAGAACCCTCATGCCACGGGCGGGATGGCGGTCGACTGGCAGCGACGGAACACATCCGGCTTCGATCTGCGGTCCGATCGGAGCCGGAGGCGAGTCAATTTTGGCGGATGATTTCCAGCAGTTCCGAGGGACGGTCGTATCCGTTGTCGACCGCGATCTCCCGCAAGGTCTGGTCCGCGGACGCCTTGATTCCACGCTTCGCGAGCCGCGACTGAACATCCTCGAGGTCGAAACGTTCCTCGGCGCAGAATTGCGTCAGCGTTTTCCGCCCCGCCCCGCCGCCAGCCCCGGCCCCCCGCACTGGATGTTCCGCACTCGAGCCTGCGGCGTTCACGGAGGCCCCCTGGTCTTGGATCAGGTCGTATACCCTCGCCGGAGTTGGTCGGTTCGAAATCGAAGGGGAAATGACCACGGAGCCGGGGCATCCAGGCCGCCAGCGGCCCTACGGATGCCCCGGTCAACCGAAAGCTAGCGCCGTCCGCGACGCGACGGTGCCCCGGAGCGCGGCTCGCCGGACGACTCCGCCGCAGCGCAGCCTTCCGGACCCTGCCCCGCAGGACAGACTCCATCCTTCGGGCGCATCCACGCACTTCCGTTCCTGGCGCCGTTCCGTCGGCCGTTCCCGCCGTTCCCGCCGTTCCCGAGGCAGTTACCCTGGCCACGACCTCCATTGGGAGCCGCGCACGTGCCGCCGCGCGGGCACATCGTCGAATCGGAAATGACAACGCCGTTCGCGTCGACCGTGCCGAGTGCGGCATTGAAGGCGTTCAGGTGATGGCCCGAGGCGCGCAGGAGATTGCCGAACACCCGCTCGAGCATTGGCTCGCTCACAACACCCATCACCTCCTTCAGGTCGGCGATGTCGGTTTCCTCCACCAGGACACCCACGCGCAGAGCGTCGACCAGGGAGAGGCTGCCTTGGGCGATGAGGTCGTCATGGAGTTTCTGGAGTTCCGGGATAGAGAACCGGCCGGGCTCGGCCGGCGTCGGGTCGGTGAGCCCGTAACGGGCGATGAGGCGGTCGACAGCTTCCAAGTGGCGTTGCTCGGATGTCGCGATGTTGCGAAACGTGACGTGATCCCAACGGACGGCCATTGCCTGGTAGACGTCCCGGGCCAGCTTCTCCTCTTGCTTCATGTAGAGAACGCTCGTGGCCTCGGCCGGGGTTAGGGCGTTGGCCGACATCGAGGCGGCAGCGGACAGGAGGCACACGGCCAGCCAGTGGATACGGTTGTTCAAATGAGTTCTCATGGATTTCGTTGGTTGAGGTTCCTGCTCGTTTCTTCGTTTGGTTGGGGACGTTTGGTATCGTCCTTTCATCTCATCAGACCTCGGGCAGGTGAACGCCACTCGCAGGCTCGCATTACAATTCGTTCATGTTGGAACCACCCACTCCCCGACCATTTCAAGGATTCGGTTCCGGAGTCGGAGGTCTCGGGGGCGGCGGTGCGAAGGAACTCAGTGTCGTCGGAGCGGACCTGGCGGCGGTGGAACCGGAGGAAGGGGTCGTCGGGGAGGCATCCCAACGAGCGCGGGGGCCGGGCATGGGATTTGGCGATCCCCCTGGCGCGGAGACGGGGCCGACTTGGGCTCGAGGTGGTGGGACGCGAGGTTGGCGGGTTTGGCCGGGCGCCAACGGAACGGGCGGTGAGCCGAGCGAGACCGGCGTTGGATCAGGGTGGGGGATCGGCCCATCGGATCCACGTGACCGAGGCCGGTTTGTCAAAATCGAAGACCTGACCCCACCCCAGCCTCAGGCAATGCGCCGCCGATCGGGCCGCCCCGGATACGGGCTCGCAGCCAACCAGATTGTCAAAATCAGAGATGTGACCCCCAGCCTCAGGCAACTTCGGGCAGGGTCCAGGGCTTGCGGTACTCGTAGAACCGCGCCTTGTTCGCTTCGGCGTCCCCCGGGAATTCCTCCTTCACCGGATCCCACTTGAGCGGACGGCCCAGTCGCATGGCGAGACTGCCCAGATGGCAAACCGTGGAGGAGCGGTGGCCGATCTCCACGTCGCAGATCGGCAACTTGCGCGTCTTGATGCACTCGAACCAGTTGTCCATGTGGTCCTTGCTCACGTAGAGTCGAACCGCATCGGCAGGCAGTTGCGAGCCCAGGATTTCGTCCTCGCTGGCCTGGAGGTCCCCGCGGTTGACGTGGATCCAGCCCTTGTCGCCGGTGAAGGTCGTGCCGGTCTTGCGATCCGGTCCCTGGGTGCAGGCGAGTTTCACGCCGTTCCCGTAGGTGTATTGGATATCACTCTCGATCGGCACCTCGAAGCGCTTCTGGGGATCGAACTTTGCCGTGGCCTCGATGGCCACCGGGCCGCTGTCGTCCATCCCCATGCCCCATTGGGCGATATCCAGGTGATGCGCTCCCCAGTTCGTCATCTGCCCGCCCGAGTAATCCCAATAGAAGCGGAAGTTGTAATGGACGCGGTTCTTGTTGTAAGGGCGCCAGGGTGCGGGGCCCAGCCACAGGTCGTAGTTCAACTCGGCCGGCGGTTCGCTGTCGGCGACGGGTTCGGGGTTGAAGTTGACGTAGGTCAGACCGACGCGGACCGACTTCAGCTTGCCGATGGCCCCGTTCCGAACCAGCTCGCATCCCTTGCGGAACTTATCGTCGGAACGCTGCTGGCTGCCGGTCTGCACGATGCGCTTCGTGGCCCGCGCCACCTGCGTCATGATGCGCCCCTCCTGGATGGTGAGCGTCAGTGGCTTCTCGCAATAGACATCCTTGCCGGCCTGGCAGGCGAGGGTGGTCATGAGGGCATGCCAGTGATCCGGCGCGCCGCAGATCACGGCGTCGATTTCCCGGCTCTCGAGCAGTTTGCGGAAATCCGTGTGCTGGTCGGGCTTCCGACCCGTCTTCTTCTCCACCGCCGCGGCGGCCGCGGCCAGGTGCTTTGAATCCACATCGCAAACCGCCACCACGTTCCCGATGGCGCTGTTCATCAGGGCGCTACCGCGTCCGCCGGTGCCGATCACCCCGACCCGCACGCCCGCCCGCACCCCGGCGCCGACTTCTGCCGCCCGTCCGCGCAGATGTGGAAAGGCCAGCACCGTGGCGGTGGCGGTGGCGGTGCGACGGAGGAATTGGCGCCGATTCTGGGGGAATTCAGGGTGCGACATGGCGGGGGATGGGTTGGGGGCGGTTGGCGATTTTAGCGACGTTCGTGGCGGGGCCGGTCTTCACCGGGCCCAGGACATAGGGTCGCGCCGCCGCGGGGCGGAGCGGAGGGCGGGCGGTGCCCGTGAGCATCGGGGTGGCGCGCGGTTGGCTGGCCAACGTGGAGTTCCGCCGCACGACAGCGGGCGTCGCTGCTGCTGCCGCCCCGGGCGTGGCTCCGGGCCCGGTGAGGTTGACCCCGGCGGCGTCAAAGAACTGCCGGGCTGGCTGCTGCCGCTCGAGAGTGGTCGTGCGCCGGGTCACGCTTCGAATGCCCTGCGCCTGCACGCTCGAGGCCAGCAGGACTGAGGCCAGGAGGCTGACAAGGATGCGGGACACGCACCCTTCCTACGCCGGTGGAGGTTCGCTCGCAAGTGCGGCGAGCAACTCACCGCGGTCACCCGCGCCGCGGTCGGAAGAACGGGAAGACGACCTCCGCCACCGTCACCACGAGGAAGATTGTGCTGACCAGCGCGTTCATGCGGAAGAACGCCAGGTTGACCCAATCCAGGCTGCGCCGCCGGGCGATGAGATGTTCCAGCATCAGACACCCGCCGATGATGGCGATGCCCACCCAGTAGGAGAGGCGGAACCTGCAGGCGAGCCCGAACACGGCGAGCAGGAGGATCATGACGAGGTGGGACAGGAACGCCGCGTTCAGGGCATTTCGCGGACCCCAGCGTACCACCAGCGAGCCCAAGCCCTGGCGTCGGTCGAAGTCATAATCCTGCAAGGCGTAGATCAGGTCGAAGCCGATCAGCCAGAACACGACCACTCCGGCCAGCACGCCCATCTGCAGGCCATCCTGCCAGGTCAGGGCCGTGCCCCGCACCGCCAGCCACGCCCCGATCGGCGCCAGCGCCAGGGCCAACCCCAGGAAGAGGTGCGTGAAATCGGTGAACCGTTTGGTCAGGGAGTAGAAGCACACCACGACCAAAGCCACGGGTGAGCACCAGAGGCAGACGGGATTGATGAGCCCGCTGACGCCCACGAAGGCGGCTGCGCTGAGGATCCACAAGAACACCGCGCTCGAAAGCGTGATCGCCCCCGCCGGCAGGTGACGTCCCGCGGTCCGCGGGTTCAGCGCATCGAACTTTCGGTCGACGATCCTGTTGAAGGCCATGGCGCAGGTGCGCGCGCAAACCATCGCCGCCAGGATGAGCAGAAACACCCGGGCCCCCGGCCAGCCCCGGTTCTCCCGGGCCGCGACCACCATTCCGGCCAGGGCGAAGGGCAACGCGAAGATCGTGTGGCTGAACTTCACGAAGTCCGCCCAGCGGCGGATCGTGGTGACCGGGTTCGAAGGCGATGGCGGCATGGCTCGCGGCGCGGAGCATGGACCGGGGAACCGGAGTCGAACAAGGCCGGCGCCCGAGCTGCCTACTCCTGCTCCTCCCGCCAGCGCGCCTGGAGCGAGTGTGGCACGCCCAGGTGATCCATAACCCGCGCCACCACCGTGTCCACCACTGCCTCCACCGTCGGGGGCCGGCTGTAGAAGGACGGGTTGGCCGGGAGCAGGATGGCGCCGGCCAGGAGCAGCAACTCGAAGTTGCGGACGTGCACCAGGCTCAGCGGCGTCTCGCGCGGGACCAGGATGAGACGTCGACGCTCCTTGAGCATCACGTCCGCGGCGCGGAGCAGGAGGTCATCGCTGATACCATGCGCGATGCGCCCCAGGGTGCCCATGGTGCAGGGGATCACCACCATGGCATCGAAGGCGTTCGAGCCGCTGGCGAACGGGGCGTTCATGCTCCGCAGGTTGTGCGTGACCACGCCCGGCCGAAGGCGCAGCCCGTCCTGCGCCCCGAGTTCCTCCTGCAGGACGACGGGCGCGTACCGGCTGAGGACCACATGAACCTCGTGCTGCGCGGGGTCCAACGCGTCGAGCAGCCGCTGCGCGTAGAGCGAGCCGCTGGCCCCGGTGATGGCAACGACAATCCGCATGATGGGCGATGAGTTGGAACGAACCGACACCCCGGCGCGGCGTTTCCCCTGGCGCCGCGTGACCATGCGGCAACACCGGCTCCCCCGCAAGGCAGGCGCACCTTGGTGCCCAAGCTGGTGGTCGACAGGGAAACGGTCGGGCCAGTGCCCAGTCCGAGGACAGATCGTGCTCGACCGTGCGGAGGCCGTTTCGGACCCTCGTCCCGCTGCTCGTCGACCAACTCGTCCCCCGATCCCTCCACCCCTCATGACCTCGACCCCTCCCTTCTGGAACACCGCCCTCTGCCTGCTGGCGGGTGTTTTGCTGAGCGTCGGTGGCAGCTCGGAGGCCAAGTGGGTGGATCGAGGCGTGGTACGTTTGCGCGTCGCCCAATGATTGAGGGGATGCCTCCCCGGCCCGTCATGGGTTCAGTTCCTTACGTTCCGCAGTCCGTTCCTGCCCCACTTCGCGCGGGCTCGGTCCCGTACCTGAATGTGGCGCCCCTGGTTCCCGGTCTGGAAGGACGCCTCACGTTGTTGCCTCCCTCCCAACTGGCTGTGGCCCTGCGTCGAGGGGAACTGGACGCCGGGCTGCTGAGCATCACCGAGGCCTTGTTCCATGAGGACTACGACATCCTCGACGGTCCCTGTGTGGCCTCCTTCGGGGAGGTCCTCAGCGTGTTCCTGGCGCACCGACGGCCCCTCGAGGAGGTGGAACGTGTCTGGTGCGACACGGCCTCCCTGACGAGCGTGAATCTGCTGCGGGTGCTTCTCGCCGAACGCGGTTGGCGGCCCGAGTTCGTGCCGCTCGTGGGACCTGTCGAGGCACGGCGCCACGAGTTCGTGCTGCTCATCGGCGATCCGGCGCTGCATTTCAGGGCGGAGGCCGCGGCGGGAGGGTACGCCATTCTGGACCTGGGGGCCGAGTGGCGGAGGCTGACGTCACTGCCCTTCGTGTACGCGGCGTGGGTGTTGCGCCGCGGGGTCGAGACGACCCAGCTCAGGGCCGAACTCCAGGCCGCGGCGCGGCGCGGGCGCCAGGACCCTGGTGGCGTCATCCGTCGGGCGGAGGGGTTCGACGAAGACTTCCGCCGGCGCTATCTCACCGAACATGTGCGGAGCTTTCTCGGTGAGTCGGAGAAAGCCGGACTGGCACGTTTTGTCTCCCTGCTCCGCCGGCACACGGATCGGCCGGTGTTCGAGCCCCGGTTCGTCGGTTGAAACCCCGTTTTTGCCGGTTGGCGCGGGCGGGGAATGGGCATAGCTTGGGTGCGATCCGTCCCTGCTGCGTGAAATCGATGCGATGGAGGCGACCATGAAAGCGATTCTCCCTGCGGTCCTGATCCTGCTCACGGGTGCCTTGGCACTGGCGGACGAACCAGTGGTCAACCGATCGGTCGGCTCGACTGCCGCCACTGCCGCTGACGGTGCTGGGCCCGGGGCGCCGGATCCCGGCTTGAAACTGCCGGTGCCCGCCGCGATGCCGGTGGTGGATCCCGTCCCGGCACCGCCGGTAGTACGGATCCCGGTCCCGGTCCCGGCCCCCTCCGCCGCCGGCCCTGCGGGGGACGCCACGACCGCGGAGTTGGGGTGGAGCAGCGACGGCGTTGGGCTGCGATCCGCCCGGAACCCGATCATCAACACGAACCGCTTCAGCGAGACCCGGGGCGTCCTGCCGCGTTTGACCAAGCCCGAGCGCCGCTCCTTTGGCGGGTTCCTGACTGGATTCGCGAATCTCTTCAACCCCCTGGCACCGACCTCCCAGGGCACCGCCGCGCGGGAGGGCCACATCTACGATGGCCAACTGAATCCCGCCCCGCTGCCGCGCGGTTTCCGGGACGAGCGGTATCACGAGGCGAAATGGGAGTTGTTGACGGTGCCGCTGGAGCGGGACCCCGACGGCTTCGAGAGGGAACCTATCCCGGCTCCCGCGCCCGCCCGCTGACCGCGGGTGGCGTCACTCCACCGGGGTAAGCTCGATCTTGCGGAGGTCGTCGCTCCCCAACTCCAGGAGGCGGGCATTCTCGAAGAGCGCCATGCGGTTGGTGATGGACGAGGCTCCGGCGCGGATCCGGAGCCGGTTCAGTTCCTCCAGCGAGACCACGTCGATCGCCACCGGGTCGGTGCTGAACCGCAGTTCATTGAGAGCCGCCGCGTAGTGCAGCAGGCTCCGCTGGCTGCCTTCGTACTGGCCGATCAGGGCATCCACGACGCACAAGGCCAGGCGGTCGGCGATGATCGGATGACCGAAGATCTCGGGGACCGCGGACACCAGGAGCGACGGGTTCACCTCGAAGCGGATGAAGTTGTCGGTGACGGCACTGGCGGTCGTGTAGAGGATGCCGCTCACCCCGGCATGGTTGTGGTTCAGCAGCGGGGCTACGAGGATGTGACGGGTGATCTCCTGCGTCAGCAGGCGGCTGAAGTGGGAACGGCGGCCGGCAACCATGTTGGTTTCGGCGGCGCCCGGGGTCCGTTCGAACTCCAGGTCCCCGAACACCAACTGGCCCAGGAACGGATTCTCATAGGCCACCGCGGCATCGAAGCCGGCATCGGCTGCACCGGCCACGCGCACGCCGAGTTCCCGGGCGAGCGTCTCGAACCCAGCGGCACGCAGGTCGCCCAATCGACGGTCCCAGAGGATGATCCGGGAAGCGGGATGGCCAGCCTCGAGCAGGCCTCGGACGATGGCGGCCGCCACTGCCGGCCGGGTGCCACTGGCGGCGCCGGGCACGGTATGCACTTTCACCCCGACGACATCCTCCGGCTTGACCAGGCTGCGCCAGGCTTCCGCGGGGGAGGACTTTCCGGTGACGGCGACGACGGCTTTCGCCACCATGGCACTGACAACCTCCGGGCGGGGGAAAAGCGCCTGGGTGGCCGCGGGGTCGCGCACATAGAAAACCCGTGGTGGGCGCGCCTCACTGGAGCCCAACAACCCGGGGTCGGCGAACGGGACCTCGGCGGTGGACCGACAAAACGACTGACAAAGCAAAAGCAGCGTGAGTATGACTCGCGGCATGGCGCGACGTTCTTCCTTGGGCACTCCACGTGTCCCGCGGGGCGAACCGTAGCCGGAAACGGGATGTTGACGACCAGAAACATATTCGGGCGCCCGCGGGTGGCGGCTCTATGGCTGGCGGTTTTCCTGACGGGCTGCACACCGCCCGGGCCCCGTGCGCTGCTCGATGGGGAGCGGTTGCTGGGTGCCGGGCGACCGGACCAGGCCGTGCGACGGCTACGGACCGCGGTGCAGTTCCTGCCGGCGAATGCCCAGGCCTGGAATCATCTTGGGCTCGCCTTGCACGCCGCGGGGCAGCCGGCGGAGGCGGCGGATGCGTACGGGCAGGCCCTTCGACTCGATCGCAATCTCGCCGTGACGCACTACAACCTGGGCTGCCTCTGGATGGAACGGGGCGATCCGGCCCGCGCGGTGGATTCCTTCCGGACCCATGTGGGCCTGCAGCCGCGCTCCTCGGCCGGCTGGCTCAGGCTGGGCCAGGCGCAATTGCGCCTCCGCCAGTGGGATCCGGCCGAGCGCAGCTTCACCAGCGCGTTGCGCCTGACCCCGCAGGATCCCGAAGCGATGAACGGACTGGGCGTCTCGTTGCAGCAACGCCGGCGTAACCGGGAGGCCTGGCAGTCGTTCACCAACGCCATCGGTCACAACCCCCGCTTCGCTCCCGCCTGGCTCAACCTCGCGGTCATCGCCCAGCAGGCGAATGCCCGACCGCAGGCCATCCAGGCGTATCGCCAGTACGCCAGCCTCCGTCCCGCACACGCGCGCGCGCTGGGGCTCGAGGCGGTCGTTCGGCAGCTCGAAGCCGGGCCGGCCCCGGTTTTCCAGATTCCACCCGCCACCCCCGCACCGGCGACGACGAACGCGAGCCAGCGCCCCGCCGCCGCCTCCAGCCCCGCGGGTTCGACCGAAACCAGCAACACCCTTGCGCTGGCCCGCCCGCCGCCCTCCGGCTCCGCCGAAGCCGGGGGGCCTGGTCCCAGCCCGACCGTGCCTTCGCCAGTCAGCCCCACTCCCGAGCCCCCCCGGACGGCCGGCAGTAGCGCCCCAGCCGATCCCACGCCGAACCTGGCCAAAGCCCCTACCCCGCCTGCCCTTCCTCCCGCCGCGCCCTCGCTTGCGGCCCCGACCCCTGCCGACTCCCGTCCCCAGCCCATCCCGCCTCGGCAGGATCCGCAACCCCCGCCCCTCCCGGTCGCCTACAATGCCCCCGCCCCGACGAACACGCCGTCGCCGCTCACGATCCCCATGGAGGTCGTGGAACTGCCCTCGGCGCCGACCCTCGCCTCGCAGGTGAAGGATGAGCCCTGGAATGGGCCGCTGCCCGGCACCCCGCCGCCGGCGCGCGAAGGCTCCCCTGACGGTGCGGGCTACCTGTCGACCCAGGAACCCCGGCCGATGGTGCGCCCGGTGTCGCAGCAGCACGCCGCGGAACCCGCGGAGAAGCGGGGTTTTTGGAGCCGCGCCAACCCGGTCAGCTGGTTCGCCTCGGACGGGGAGACCGCTAGTGCACCCGACTCCGCCGAGGCATCCAGCGCAGGTCCTGCCGGGGAGGGGCCCAGCCGTTGGCACTGGGTCAACCCGGCGAACTGGTTTCGGGGGGACCGTGAGGAAACCACGGCGCTGGAGACACCCGACCCCGACCCCGCGACGGATCGCACCACCGTGGTGGCCGCTGGCTCACCTCCTGCCAAGCCAGCCACCGTGCCCACCCTGACCCCGGGAACCGACGTGCCCGTGGCGGGCTCCACCGCTGCCGGGGCCGCCCCGCCCCCGCCCCTCCCCGCCTCTCCCCGCTACCTCGACCCGCGCCCGCCGATTCCCCCGGCGGGCAACCGGTCGGCCGCGGAACCCCTCCTGACGGAGGCGGTGAACGAGCACCAGCGCGGTAGGCTCGAGACCGCCATCCGGCTCTACAGCGAGGCGCTGCGCCTCGATCCGGGGTCCTTCGACGCACGGCAGAACCTCGCGATCGCCCAACTGCAGTCAGGGGACCCCAGGCAGGCGCTGGCCTCGGGCGAAACCGCACTGGCCCTCCGGCCGGATTCCGTTCCCTCCCGGTTCCATCTCGCGCTGGCTCTGGACGCGGCGGGGTATCCGGCCGATGCGGCGCAGGAGGCCGCACGGGTGTTGGCGGCCAAACCCGACCATGCCGGCGCGCACCTCCTGCTCGGGAACCTCTACGCGCGGAAACTCGGCCAGCCGGCGCGCGCCCGCGAACACTACTTGAAGGTGCTCGAGATCGAACCGGACCACCCCCAGAACGCCTCGATCCGTCGCTGGCTCTCCGCTCGCAGTTGAGCCTCGCTTTTGAGCCTCGCCTCAACGGACCAGCGAATCGAACCAGAGTTTGGTGGCGAACAGCGCGAACGGCGCGCATGTGGTGTGGTCGGCGAAGGACAGGGGATCGACCAGTTCCACCGACGGCGCACCCGCCGCCTTGAAGGCGTTGAAGGCCACCTGCGAGTTCGCCGGCAGGACGTCCTTGTCGCCGGCACAATGGTAGAACCGCGTGGGCACCCGCGGGAACCAGTCCCGGTAAAGATCGTTGTCGCGCAACGCCAGGCGCAACGGGTGCTGCGGGTCGGCCTCGAAAGCGGCCAGCACCTCGGGCAACAGGATGTCCGCGGGGCGCGGCGGCATGAGGACGTTGATCTGGCTGCTGCTGTGCGCGCCGTCGAGGAGCGGCGGGAGTTGGGTGTTGTAGGGCGCGCGGAGAACCGCAGCGAGGTTCGTCGCCAGGTCGTAGACCTCCACGTAGGCCGCGATCAGGTAGGCGGAATAGTACGGGTTCGGAGGTTGTCGCGAGGAGAGGAAGTCCGCGGCGGTGGTCCCCGACATGTCGTAGGCCCCGGCACCCGGCGCGGAGGCGGTGACCGTGAATTCGTCCGCGTGATTCAGCTCCAGATCGCGCTGGGCGGCGAGGGTCGCGTGGCCGCCCTGGGAATAACCGGTGAGGAATACTTGCCCACTCAGGGCCTGGTTCTTCGTGGCCGCGAGTTGTCGGACAGCCCGGAGGGCGTCGACGACGGCCGTTGCCTCCGAGGCGGCATGCTGGTAGGGGTGCAAGCCGGGGGAGTCCCCCAATCCCAGGTAATCGGGCAAGGTCGCGACATAACCGCTGGCGGCGAGGATCAAGCCAACGTCCGCCTCACCCACCAGCCGTGAGGGCGCCTCCTCGCGCAGGGTGATCGTGCCGTGCTGATAGGTCACCAGGGGTCGGGCTCCGGGGGCGCCGGAGGGAAATGCCGCCAGGGCCGAGGCGCGGGTGGGCAGACCGTCGGGATCGATCGTGTGATAGATCACCTTCCAGGCCTCGACGGGGAAAGCGAACAACGCGGGCAGGGCGTACTCGCCCATGAGGCTCCTCATCTCCGCGGCGGTGAAACTCCTCACCAGGATGTTGGTCTCGAGGGTTCCCCGGGCGGGCGCCAGCGAGAGGGCGACGCGAAAGAACCCCACCGAACCCGCGGGCAGCGGACCGGACCACTGGGTTGATCCCGTGGGCCAGCCGGCTGCCCCAGCCACC
>JBBQML010000062.1:0-12199 GCA_038328885.1 Verrucomicrobiota bacterium
GGAGCTCGTCCGAGCCGGGTTCCACCCGGTCATCGTCGGGCAACGCGACCACGTGGAGGTGCGGGGCCTGACGGGGGACCTGTCCGCGTGGGACGTAGTCTTGGACGACGCCGATATCGATCACCTCGCACCGCGGGCGCGTTTCGGGGTGGCCGCCCAGACAACGCAACCCCTGGCCCGGGTCCGGCACCTCGTGGCACGCCTGCGGGCGCGGTTCCCCGAGGCCGAAGTCCGGTTCGTCGATACCGTCTGCCAGCCGACCAAACAGCGTCAGCGGGCAGCGGAGGAACTGGCTGCGGGGAGCGATGTCGTCGTGGTCGTGGGCGGGGCCCACAGCAACAACACGCGGGAGTTGGTCGGGACCTGCCGTCAGTATTGCGCCCGGGTACACCACATCCAGACCGCTACGGAGTTGGAGACCGGCTGGTTCCGACCGGAGGACCAGGTGGGCCTGACCGCCGGGACGTCCACGCCCGACGTGGTCATCGACGCGGTGGAAGCGCGGTTGGAAGCGGTTGCGGCCCGGTTGAACGCGGCGGCGGCGGCCAACCGCGAAGCGAGGACGCAGGCCAATCTGGTGGAGGTGGGATGAACTCCGGGTTCAGCGAGGTCCGGGTGCGCCGCGACCTGGCGAGGACGGCCGTGACGGTCTAGTCCTGGGCTCCGCCCACCGGGGGCTCCGGCAGGAAGAACGACAATAGGAATCCGCCCACGTAAACCGCGAGACCGACGGCAGCCGCGGTGTACGCCAGCTTCGCCGGGGCCTGGGCGAGGTCGGTGGTCGTGGCGAGGCTGGTGGTGACCCAGGCGAACGAGGTGCCGATCAACCGCCCGCCAATGTTGGCGGCGAAGCTCTCGCCTGTTCCCCGCAGGTGCAACGGGTAGACCCGAGGCAGGTAGTTCCCCCAAAAACTGAACTGCGCCACGGTGAAGAATCCCGCCAGGAAGATGCCGATCTTCAAGGGCGTGAGCCCGGTCACCGCCGCGTAGGCGAACGTGAAAGCGATGGCCACCATCCCTGGCAGCAGGAAGAGCCGGAGCAGGTTGCCGGCGGTGGGCTTGACCAGGCGCTGCACGCTCAGGCCCACCGCGTAGACGACGCCGGCAGCCGCCGCACCGGCACCCAGGGCAACCGCCAACCGGAGGAGATGGTCGACCGCCCCTCCGCCAAAGTCCGCCAGCACCTCCAGAAGCAGCCAACTCACGCCGATCGCCCAGAGCGCGAGGGTGCGGTAATTCAGGGCGCCGCGGAGCAGGATGGCCACCGCGAACGCGGCCATCACCGAGCGACCAAACAATCCCCCGAGTTCCTGGACCTTCGTCACCTTCGCGGCCACCCCCTGCTGCACCCGACCCCGCGCCTGGCCGCTGAGGCGCTTCTGCTGATCCGCCGGCTGGCCTTCCGTGGCCTCGGCCACGGCTGCCTGGACCTGGGTCTTGACCTCCGGCAACCCCGGCACCATGCGGGGGATGTGTTGGATGGCCCCGAAGGCCGCGCCGTAGCTTAACGCGAACATCGCCGTCGTAACCAGCGTCACGCGCCTCAATTCGGGCGTGAAGAGCGCGGCGAGACTCGGCCGCTTCAGCGTGCCCGACGCCCGCTTCTGCTCCCAAGCCGGCGACTCGGGCAGGAACGGGCGGATGATCAGGAGCGGAAAGGCGGGGATCAGCCCGGTCATCAGCGTGTAACGCCACGCCGCATGGTGGTCCTTGATGCCCGCGCCGAAGAATCCGAACAGATCGATGCTCGGGAGGCTGGCCGCGTAGTGGACGCACAGCCCGTTGGCGAAGGCGATGAGGATGCCGCCGAACGAGGAGAACGCCTGGGTGTAGCCCAACACCCGCTCGCGCTGTTGGGGGTTGGGGAAGAGCTCGGACAGCCAGGCCACCGCGGCCACGAATTCCACACAAACCCCCACGAAGACGAAGCAGCGGAAGACCAGCAGCATCCAGACGCTCGTGCTGAACCCGGCGAGAAACGCCCCCACCGCGTAGATGATGATGCTCCACGTGAGCACCCGCCGCCGTCCCAACCGGTCGGTCAGGTATCCCCCCAGCAGACCGAACAATCCCCCGCAGATCGCCGGCCAGTAGAACAGCCGGCTCGTCCACATCTGGAACTCCGGCGAACCGGGCGCTGCCCCGACCAATTCCTGCAGGGCCGGACCCACGATCAGGGGCAGCATCAGAAGTTCATAGATGTCGAAGGCAAAGCCGATCGAGGCGATGACGCAGATCAACCACTGCGTCGAGCTGAGCCGGGACGAGCCCACTTGTTCCATTCCGCGGTTCTACGCGATCCCCCGGGCCGACCGCCAGCCTCACGGCGACCGCCGGTGCACCTTGTGAATCGCCGCCTGGTCGGTCGGCTTGATCACCATCTCGTCGATGCACACATGCGGCGGACGCGAGGCCATCCAGACCATCGCTTCCGCGACATCGTCGGGGGTCAGAGTCTGCACCCCGGCGTAAACCTTCGCCGCCCGGGCCGCGTCCCCCGCAAACCGCACCAGCGAGAACTCCGTCTCGGCCATGCCGGGGTCGAGGGTCGCCACGCGGATCCCCGTGCCGCACAGTTCCAGTCGCAGTGAACGGGTGATCGCGAGTTCGGCCGCTTTCGCCGCGCAGTACGCCGCACCATTCTCGTAAGGAGTGCGCGCCGCGATCGAGCCGATGTTCAGGATCATCGCCCCCGCCTCGCGGGGCATGAGCGGCAACGTCGCCCGCACCAACCGCAGAACCCCCAGGGCGTTGGACTGCATCATCGATTCCCAGTCGGCATCGCGCCCTTCGGCGACCGGTTCGAGCCCGAGCGCGCCCCCGGCGTTGTTCACCAGGACGTCCACCCGGCCGGCCAGACCACGCGCCCACTCCAGGAAGGCGGTGACCGATGCGGTGGAAGCGACGTCGAGCGGATGGGCGTGCACGGCCGGCGAGCCGGCGGCCCGGGCGGCGGCGGCGGCGATCTCCAGACGCTCCAACCGGCGCGCCCCGAGCAGGAGCCGCGCACCCGCGGCGCCGAAGGCCCGGGAGGCCGCGGCCCCGAAGCCGCTGGAGGCACCGGTGATCAGGACCCATTGGTCGGCGAGACGGGAAGGTGCAGGCATGGTCGTGGAGGAGGAAAGCGGGCGGAGCCAACAAACACCGGATCGCCCGACACTTTCAACCCAGGTTTACGCCCTTCCGCCCCGGCCGGGCGCCGTGATTGACTCCGCGCGCCATGTACCAGCCGTCGCGAGAGGAATTCCGGGCCCTGGCGGCCCGCGGCAACTTGATCCCGGTCTGCCGCCGGCTGCTGGCCGATTTCGAAACCCCGCTTTCCGCCTACACCAAGATCCGCGGCCAGGGGGAATCATTCCTGCTCGAGTCCGTGGAAGGGGGCGAACACCTCGGCCGATACTCGTTCGTCGGGTGCAACCCCCGCACGGTCATCCGCCAGGTGGCGGACCGGGTGGAGGTGCTCGAGGGGAACCGCGTGCGCGAGCGGTTCACCGTCAGCCCAACCCCGAATCCCGACGACCCCACCCAGGTCCGTGACGGTCTGGCCGTGGTGGAGCGGATCATGGCCCGGTACCGCCCGGTCGCCGTCCCCGACCTCCCCCGCTTCACCGGCGGCGCGATCGGGTTCATCGGCTACGAGTTCATCCATGATCTGGAGCCCGTCGTGCCGCGGCCGCCCCGGGACGAGTTGGGCACCCCGACGCTCTACTTTCTCATCGCGGACGAGGTGCTCGTGTTCGATCGCGTGGCCCAGACGCTCTCGATCGTCGTCAACGCCTCGACCGACGGCGTGCCGATGGACGAGGCCTACGAGGAGGCCATCGGCGAGATCGAGCGCCTGGTCTCGCTCCTGGAGCAACCGATCCAGGGTCGACCCGTGTCGTTCCTGACCGAGGTGCCGGAACTGGACTTCGGCTCGAACCAGACCCCGGAGCAATTCCAGTCCATGGTGCGGAAGTCGAAGGAGTACATCCGCGCCGGTGACATCTTCCAGGTCGTGGGTTCGCAACGGTTCACGGCTGCGACCACCGCGCCCCCGCTCGACGTCTACCGGGCCGTGCGCTCGGTGAACCCCTCGCCCTACCTGTTCCTGCTGGAACTCGAGGGATGCGCCCTGGTGGGTGCTTCACCCGAGATCCACGTGCGCTGCGAGAATCGGATGGTGGAGATCCGGCCCATCGCGGGGACCCGCAGGCGCGGCAAAACCCCGGAGGAAGACCTGGCCCTCGAGCAGGAACTGCTCGCCGATCCCAAGGAGCGCGCCGAGCACGTGATGCTCATCGACCTCGCGCGCAACGATGTCGGCCGCGTCTGCGATTTCGGCACCGTGAAGGTGCACGACCTGATGATCGTGGAGCGCTACAGCCACGTGATGCACATCGTCTCGCAGGTCGAGGGCCGCCTGAGCGCCGACCGGTCACCCTACGATCTGATGCGGGCCACGTTCCCCGCGGGCACGCTCACCGGAGCCCCCAAGATCCGCGCCATGCAGATCATCGCCGAGTTCGAGCAGAGCACCCGCGGCCCTTATGGCGGGTGCGTCGGTTACTTCAGCTTCAGTGGCAATCTCGACTGCTGCATCACCATCCGCACCGCACTGCTGAAGGATGGCAAGGCTTACGTGCAGGCGGGTGGCGGCTGGGTGCACGACTCGACTCCCGAGGGCGAGTTCCAGGAAACGGTGAACAAGTCCAAGGCCATGCGGCACGCCCTGGCCCTCGCCGAGGCGTTCCGGGCCCAGGGGTGAGGCGGCGCACGGTCGTCCCCAGAAGCCCCGCCGGTCACCGCACGAGCCCGTCGAACAGGGCGTGCATGAAAGCGGCGTTGTCGCACTGCGCGTAGTGCATCGTGCCGCCCATCCGCGAGTAACTCTTGCAGAAGCGCAGGTAGTAGGCGGCGTTGGTCTTCGGGGGTTCGCCCTGGGTCCAGTCCCAGCCGCCGCCGTCCTGCAGGTCCACCACGTAGATGCTGTGCCCTGAGACGTTTGGTCGCTGATCCTGTCGCCGCAGGTTGTGAACCACGCTGAGGCTCTTCTCGAAGACCTGCGGTCCCATGATGGCGGAACCCACGCTGAGGACCACCCCCCCGTCGAGGCAGTCCACACTCCCCGCGAACTGCTTGAAGTCGACCTCCGCCGCCCGGCCGATGACCGCACCGTTGAACATGGGATGGCAGGCAATGATGTCGTAGCCGATGCCTGGGTGGACGGTGAGGGGCACTCCGTGACGGAACGCCGAGGCCAGGATCGAGGCGTGTTTCCAGCGGTGCTCCACCGCGTGACGGCCCTCCGCCAGGGTGTGGCGTTGCATGGCGACGAGCAGGTCCGCCGCCGCTGGGGTCAGCGGGTCGGCGGGGAACTGGGTCACCAGCAGGGCCAACTCCTCGGAACCCGGCAGCGTGCAGCCATCCTCGGCGATGAACCGCCCCAGCGCCTGGCCGTAGCCCTCTCCCTTCAACCCGCCCGCCAGCAGAGCAAGATGCAGGCTGCGGCCGGTTTCGTCCCAGGTGCCGAACGTCCCGGTGGCCACGTTGTCCTCCACCTTCTCCGTCGATTTTCCCAGCCAGGCATATTCCCAGTCGTGGATGGTGCCGGCCCCATTGGTGGCGAGATGGGTCAGCCAGCCCAGTTCCATCAACCGATCCAGCAGGAGCGCCGCCCCGTTGCGAAGGAGGTGGGCGCCGTAAATCAGCATCACCGCGGCCCCACGCTCGCGCGCGGCCCGGATGTCCCCGACCGCCCGCGCCACGATGGCCGCCAAAGTCGGCCCGAGCAACGGCAGGGGGGCGTCCAGCGGGATGAGGATATCCTCGACGCGCGTGAGGCTGCGGCGCTCGGCCAGGGGGAACACCCGGAGGCGGGAATGACTGAAAGTCGTCACGGGGATGGCGGGCTGAATGAACCGGGCGGAGCGGGTGCGTCAGCCGCCGGCGAACACGGGGCGGAACCCGGCAGCGGCCAGGATCCGGGCGACCTCCTCCCGCTTGTCGCCCTGGATCTCGATGCGGCCCTCCTTCACCGTGCCGCCCGTGCCGCAGGCCTTCTGCATCTGCTTCGCGAGCCGCTCTTTTTCCGGCAACCCGATCCCGACGAAGTTCGTCACCACCGTCACGGTCTTGCCTCCGCGCCCCCCGGTCTGCCGGACGATGTCCACGCGCCCGCGACTCCGGGCCGGCTTGGCGGGGCGGAGGTCCGGGAGGGTCTCCGGGCCCGGGGGCAACCCGGCGCTGCTCAAGGACGCGAAGGGATTCTGCCCGAACGGGGAGCTGTCGGAGGAGGGATTGGCCGGGTCCGCGCTCATCAGTGCGTCATGGCGTAGAAGATGATGTTGATGGCCAGCGGGTAGTTCTTCTTTTCCGAGAACGTATGGAAGAACCAGGGGTCGGCGTCCTCTTCCTCCCATCCATCACCGTTGTCCGTGTTGTGGCAGAGAAAAACCATGATCCGCTGGCGGTCGTCGTAGATGGCGCGGAAGTGGATGTCCCGGGTGTTTCCCCCGGCGTGTCCATCCTCCCAGGTGATTCCGCTGTCCCGGTTGCTGCTGGCGGCTCCGATGTTCGAGGTCTGCAGCGGCAGATCGTCGGGAAGGTCGTACACGCAGTGGAAGATCCGGTGATCCCGGGGCACGTCCACCGGCTCGCGGTCCGGAAAGACCCGCTTCAGCGCCCGCGCCACCCCATCCCATTCGGTCTGACCCCAGAAATCGTCCACCATCATGAACCCGCCGTTGAGGAGGTAGGTCCGCAAGCGCTCGGTCTCGTAGTCGGTGAGCCGTATGTTCCCCGGGCCGCTCAGGAAGACCCAGGGGTAATCGAACAGCGCCGGATCGGTCAGTTCCACGACCCGCGGCTCGGGGTGCACCCTCAGCGCGGTCATCTGCTGCAACCGGTAGGAGAGGTTCAGGTCCGCATCCGGGTAGTCCGTCCACCAGGCGAAGCTGCTCCGTTCGCGCCCGGAGGAGGTGTACTTGATCCGGGCGAAGGTGAAGAGATCCGTGGGGAAGCGCTCGTCCAACGCCCAGTCGGGGACATTCCCCCGGTCCATCCGTCCCGCCGCCGGATCGGCTGCCGTACGCCATCGGCGGCGGCCGGACCCGCCCTGGGCGAACGCCGAGGCCACCACGCCACTCAGGCACAGCACGAGCATCAGCTTCCGCAACCGGGCGTTCATCAGACGTCATTGTGCGAAGGCCACGGCCCACGCGCAACCCCATCCCCGCTCCGCCAGAGCGCCACCTGCCAGATACGCCCTTCCGCCGGGAGGAGCCCGTTGGATCGGGGCCGCCCTCCGGACGCCCGGGGCCGCGAGCACCCGGTGGGAACCCCGGCTCCCCCACCCAATCCCTTCGACAAAGGCCGTCGATCAGCACCGAATGAGGGCCACGAATGATTTCCGTGGCCCCAGCAAATCTCGCTTCCCGCCCGGCGGCCGGCCATGGTCACTCCCCGGCGACGGTTCGGAGGACGGGACCCATCCGCCGACCGCGCCGAGGGCCTGTGGCCACGGAGTCCCGACGATGAACTCGCCCACCCGGATCCTGATCGTCGACGACGACGAGCACCTGCTGCGCTTCACACAGGAGTTGCTGGCGCCGGGCGGGTACGACTTTGCGACCGCGACCACCGGGGCCGCGGGGCTGGCCCGGGCGCAGGCGTTCCGGCCGGACATCGTGCTGTTGGACGTGGCGCTGCCGGACCTGGACGGGTGCGAGGTATGCGGGCGGCTGAAGGCGGACCCCTCCCTGCAGGGAGTCCTGGTCGTCCTGGTCTCCGGGCAGTGTGTCGCCGGTCCGGAACAGACCCGCGGCCTGCGCAGCGGGGCGGACAGCTACCTCATGCGGCCGTTTGACCCGGAGTACTTCCAGGCCCGCATCGAGACCCTGGCCCGGCTTTCGCAGACCGAGCGGCACCTGCGACAGGCTAATCAGCAACTCGAAGCCCAGGTCCGGACGCGGGACGGCGAAGGCATGCGTGCGACCTTCCTCAGGCTGGCCGAACAACTGAACGCCGCCACCACCCTCCGCGGGGCAGGCGACGCCCTCTTCGCCGCCGCGGACGAACTCCTCGGCTGGGACGCGGCGTTCCTCGGGGTCTCCGAGCGCGGTCCGGACGACCTCCTGGTGGTGGCTTTCTACGACACGATCGACGGACGCCGAGTCGATTTCTCGGACGTGAACGATCGCCACCCAAGTCTGCTGGCCCGCGGTGTTATGCGGGACGGCCCCCGACTCATTCATCGCGCCGACGCCGGGCAGGAGGGGGCCTCCCTCCAACCGGCCGGCAATGAGGAACAGCGCTCGGAATGCCTGCTGTTCGTCCCCCTGCGCATCGGCGAACGGTGTGTCGGGATCCTCTCGATCCAGAGCTACACACCTCACGCCTACGACGATCGGGATCTGCGGACGTTGAGCGCGCTCGCCGACCACTGCAGCATCGCCGTCGAGCGCACCCGCACCGAGGAGGCTCTGAAGGCGGCCAAGCGCGAACTCGAACTCGCCAACTCACACCTGGAGGCGGAGGTCGCCCGGCGCACCCGACAACTGGCGGAGAGCGAGGCGCGCTACCGTGACCTGGTCGAGAGCAGTCCCGACTGGGTCTGGGAGACTGACGAGCACGGCCTTTACAGGTTTTCAAACGGCCGCGTGCGGGACCTCCTAGGGTATGAACCCAAGGAGGTGCTGGGACGGCACGCATTCGAGTTCCTCTCCCCGGAAGATCGCCAGCGGATTGCGGGCCTCGCCCAGCCCACGATGGACAGGGGGGAGGCGATCCATTGCCTGGTCAACACCTGCCTCCATCGCGACGGCCACCGCGTGGTCATCGAGACCAGCGCCAACCCCGTCCGGGACGCGGAGGGCCGAATCCGGGGCTACCGCGGGCTCGACCGCGACATCACCGTGCGCCGGGAAGCCGAGATCCGTTCGGAACGGTATGCGGCCGAGCTGGCAGACCTCTACAACCTCGCCCCCTGCGGGTATCACAGCGTCGACGCCGACGGGATCTTCCTGCAGATCAACGACACCGAGCTTGCCTGGCTTGGCTACACCCGGGAGGAACTCGTGGGTCGCAGGCGCTTCCACGACCTCATCGCCCCGGCGGATCTGGAGCGCGTCGCCGGCGAGTTCGACCAGTTCAAGGGGCGCGGCTGGGCTCGTGACGTCGAGTTCTCGATCCTTCGCAAGGACGGCAGCGAACTCCCGGTGGTCCTCAACTCGGTGACCAGCTACAGCGAGGCGGGCGAGTACCTCCGGAACCGCACCACTCTCTTCGACAACACCCGTCAGCAACGGACCGCGGCGGAACTGCGCCAGGCCCGTGACTCCGCCCAGGCGGCCAACCGGGCGAAAAACACCTTCCTGGCGAACATCTCGCACGAAATCCGGACCCCGCTCAACGCCCTCCTCGGCAATGCCCAACTGCTCAACCGCCACCCGGGGCTGCCAGCAGAGCTGAGAACCAGGATCGACTTCATCAGCCGCAGCGGCGAACACCTCCTCGCCCTGCTCAACGACGTGCTGGAACTATCGAGAATCGAAGCCGGCCGCCAGGTCGCCACGCCCGTGTGTTTCGACCTCCCGGCCCTCATCGGCGACGTCGCCGAGATGGTCCGCTGGCACGCCGACCCCAAGGGCCTGGCCTTGCACGTCACCTCGGCGGACGACGTCCCCCGCCTGGTGGTGGCTGACCAGGGGAAGCTCCGTCAGATCCTCCTGAACCTCCTGGGCAACGCGGTGAAGTTCACCGAACGCGGCGAGGTCCGGGTGCGCACCAGCCTGCACCCCGATCGCGAGGCCGGGCACCGACTCATCGCCGAGGTGTCCGACACCGGACCGGGCATCCCCCTCGCGGAGCGGGACCGGTTGTTCCACTACTTCGAGCAGACCAGCACGGGCCGGCGGTTGCAGTCGGGCACCGGCATCGGCCTCGCCATCAGCCGCCACTACGCGCGCCTGATGGGCGGCGATCTGACCCTGGTGGATACCGATGCCGCGGGGTG
The DNA here is from genome assembly GCA_038328885.1 of Verrucomicrobiota bacterium. Lineage (GTDB taxonomy): Bacteria > Verrucomicrobiota > Verrucomicrobiia > Limisphaerales > CAIMTB01 > CAIMTB01. The sequence continues at coordinate 9,995 of JBBQML010000062.1, forward strand.
CACCTTCCGGTGCGAGATCCCTTTGGGAACGTCCGCAGCCGACGCCCTGACCCCGGAAGAGGGCGGGACTTCGACCTCCGCACGCCGCCATCCCGGGGTCGGATTCGTGCCCATCGAGGAAACCAGCGCCGCACCCGGCCCGGCCACGGAAGCCGTGCTGACCGGGATCGCCCGCCTGCCCACCGCCTGGCGCGAGGAAATGACCCGGGCGATCACCGCCGGGCAGACGCAGGACCTGGCGAAACTCCTGGACCGGGCTGCCGCCCAACACCCAATCGCCGCCACCCATCTGCGCGCTCTCGCTGACGTCTATGAGTTCGACGGCCTTTGCCGGCTCCTCTCTTCCCCTCCTGAACCATGATCCCCCCTTCTGCCATCGGCCCCACGATCATGCTGGTGGACGATGCCCCGGCCAACCTGAAGCTCCTGGAGGCGATCCTCTCGCGTCAGGGCTATCATGTGCGCTCGTTTCCCCGCGGCCGCCTCGCGCTCGCCGCCGCCGCCGAGAGCCCGCCCGACCTGGTCCTGCTCGACATCGGGATGCCGGAAATGGACGGCTACGAGGTCTGCACCCGGTTGAAGGACACCCCCGCCCTCGCACGCATCCCCGTCATCTTCATCAGCGGCCTCAGCGAAACCTTCAACAAGGTCGAGGCCTTCGGATGCGGCGGCGTGGACTATGTTACGAAACCGTTCCAAGTGGAGGAGATCATCGCGCGGGTGGCCACGCACCTGAACCTCCATCGGCTTCAACAGCAGGTCGAGCAACACCGGGCTGAACTCGACGAACTGGTGCGGGTGCGCACCGGGCAACTGGCGGAGGCGAACGCCCGCCTCGCCGGCCTCGACCGGGCCAAGAGCGATTTCCTCCGCCGGATTTCCCACGAGTTGCGCACCCCGCTCAACGGGTTGTTTGGCGTGGCGGAACTGCTTCAGGAGGAGTGCCCGGTGACGCCCCTGAACCAGGAGCTCAAACACCACTTCCGAATCTCGCAGCGCCGCATCCTGACGCTCATGAACGACGCGTTGCTGCTCTCCGAGATCGAGGTCGAGGGGGACCGGTTCCCCAGCGAATTGATCCCGCTGCTCTCGCTCCTCGAGGCGGGCATCCTGGAGGCCTGCGCCGTCGCGTCGGAGCGGCAGATCTCATTCGGACCTCTGCCTTCCACGACCCGGTCGCTTCGCGGTGACCGGAAGCTCCTCATGCGTGCCCTCCAGGCACTCCTCGAAACCGCCGTGAAGTTCGCGCGCTCCCACACCGCCCCCCAACTCACGTTGGACGAGTCCGCCCACCATACCTGCCTGCGCATCGAGGCCCACGGTCACGCTGTCCCACCCGACGCCCTCGGCCACTTCTTCGACGTGCTGGCGACCGGCGACGCCCTCACGCCCGGGGGTGACCTTGGCCTCGAGCCCGCCGTAGGGCAGCGAATCCTGGCGCTCTTCGGCGGCGAAACCACCGTCGAGAATCTCGAACCCCCGGGGATCGCCCTCACGCTCCGGTTCATCGCGATGTGACGCCCAAGTTGCCACGGCGGAACTGGAGACCGGGTACTGGTGATTCTCGATGGTTGATTGGGGGGAGCGGCCTGGTACGGCCGTCCTCCCGGCCAATCTCCCGCTCCCAGGCAACAAGTTCCGCCCACCGGCGCAACTCGCCCCTGCCCCGTTGCATTTCCCCCGCGCTGACCCTCCGCTTGGGCGCGCGCCCCAATCCCAACCCCCACCTTCACACCCGATGCCCTCACCTCTCCTCGACCAGATCGCGGACGCCGTGGTGCGCCTCGATCAAGCCGCCGTCGAGCAACTCGCCCAGGCGGCCCTGGCCCACCACAACCCCTACGAAATCATCGCCGACGGCCTCTCCCGTGGCATGCGCTCCATCGGGGAGCAGTTCAAGATCGGCGACGTCTTCATCCCGGAGGTCATGGTGGCCTGCGACTGCTACTACGCCGGCCTGAGGCTGGTGAAACCCCACATCCAGGCCGGCGACCGTTCCTGGTGCGTGGGCAAGATGATCATCGGTACGATCCATGGGGACATCCACACCGTCGGGAAGGACGTCGCCGCTCCGGTGTTCGAGGCCGCGGGGTTTGATGTCATCGACCTCGGCGTCGCGGTGCCGGACGAGAAATTCGTCGAGGCGATCCGCGAGCACCAGCCGGATATCGTCGGGCTGGGCACCTACATGACGCCCACATTCAT
>JBBQML010000063.1:0-12183 GCA_038328885.1 Verrucomicrobiota bacterium
CCCGACCCGCGCCAGCAGGTCGTCGTGCCGCTGAATCCGAAAGTCTGGCCCGTCAGCCCGCAGGAAAAACGCTTCCACTCGTTCAACGAAGGCGGCCACTTCACCAGCGCGTGCAGCGGGATGATTTACCGCGACGAGTTGCTGTTTGGAAAAAGCGCGGCGGGCGGGATGCACGCGTTCACTTGCGAGCCGTTCCACAATCTCGTGCAGCATAACATCGTCACCGATTCCGGCGTGAGCTTCACCGCGCGCCGGGCGGCGGGCGAGGAGCGCAGCGAGTTTTTCTCGAGCGAAGACCGCTGGTGCCGCCCGGTCATGACGCGCACCGGCCCCGACGGCGCGCTGTGGGTCGTGGACATGTACCGTTACATGATCGAACACCCGGAGTGGTTGCCCGCCGAGGGCAAGGCGGAGTTGCTCCCGCACTACCGCCTGGGGGAGGACCGGGGTCGACTTTATCGCGTGCTCCCCGCCGGCGCCCCGGCGCGCCGGCCGACGCGACTCGACCGCCTGGACACCGCGGCGTTGGTGGCCGCCCTCGATTCCCCGAACGAATGGCAGCGGGACAAGGCCCACCAACTCCTGCTGCACCGGGCCGATGGCGCCGCGATCCCGGCCCTGGGCACCCTCGCGCGCACGAGCCCCAACCCGCTCGCCCGCCTCCACGCCCTCGCCGTCCTCGATGGCCTCGCTGTTCTGACCCCGGAGCAGGTGGTCTCCGCCCTGGCGGACCCGGTGCCCGGCGTGCGCGAGAACGCCCTGCGCCTCGCCGAGTCCCGCGGCAGCGCTCGCGTCATCGAGGCCGCGATCCAGCGGCTCGATGATCCCGACCCCAAGGTCCTGCTTCAGTTCGCCTTCACGTTGGGCCAATGGCCGGATGCCAGCGCCGGCACCACCCTGGGCCTCCTCGCGGTCAAGCAGCACGCCGAACCCTTCATCCTGGCGGCGGTTCTCAGTTCGGCCATGCCGCACTGCCGCGCCCTCGCGGAGGCCGCCGCGCAGGCCGGTGACCCTGCCCTCGCCGCGCTCACCGAGCCGCTGTCCGACCTGGCCCTTGCGTTGAACGATCGACCAGCGCTGGCCAGCCTGCTGACGCCGGCACTGACGCCGCGGAACGGCGGGTTCACTCCGGGACAGATGACCGGCTTCGCCCGCCTCCTCGCCACCCTCGAGCGGCGCCACACCTCCCTGGCTGATCTGGCCGTCGGAGGGGATGCGTTGAGCGACCGCCTGAAGCGGGTGCCCGACCTGATCGCCGCCGCCCGCACCGTGGCGGTCGCCGGGACTGGGGTTCCCCTGAGTACCCGCTCGGCCGCTGCCAGTCTGCTTGCGCAGAACGCTTCCACCCGCGACGAGGCCCTGGCCCTGCTCGCCGGCTGGCTCGTGCCACGGCAACCCGCCGAACAGCAGCGTGCCGCCATCGAGATCCTCGCCAGCACCGGCGATGACTCCGTCCCGCGGCTCCTGCTCGCCAACCTCGCCTCGCTCCCGCCCGGCACCCGCACCGCGGCGATCGACACCCTGCTGACGCGTGAGTTCTGGGCGTGCGCCATGCTCGAAGGGGCGGGCCGCGACCTCCTGCCGGCCCTGGACGCGAGCCGTCGGGCCCGGCTCCAGGCCCATCCGTCCGCGCGCGTCCGCAAACTGGCGGCCCGGAGCCTGGAACCGGTGGCCAGCCGCGCGGAGGCGATCGCGCGGTTTCAACCCGCCCTGCGGATGACCGGTGAGGTGACCCGGGGACAGTCGGTATTCACCCGGCTGTGCGTGAGCTGCCACAAACTCGGAGACACGGGCAACGAGGTCGGCCCGGATCTGGTGGCGGTTGCGGCGCATCCCGCGGAAAAATTGCTCACCAACATCCTGGACCCCAGCGCGGACGTGCAGCCGGGGTACCAGGCTTACCACTGCGAGTTGTTTGACGGGACGGAACTCTATGGGCTCATCGCCGCCGAGACCGGCAACAGCCTGGCCTTCAAGCTGACCGACGGCACTTTGCGGACCGTGCTGCGACAGGAGATCGCGTCGCTCCGGGGGGCGAGCGTGTCCCTCATGCCCGAAGGCCTCGAAGCGGGCCTTACGCCCCAGGACCTGGCCGATCTGATCCGGTTCCTCCGGCGCGAGGACTGAACAGGGATGGGCATGATGGACAAGATGGGGGGGCGTGGGAGTGGGTGGGGGGGCACGCAAACGGTGCCCGGTCGACACGGATCCCATCCTGTCGATCCTGTCCATCCTCGTTCGTTCCCGACGGCGATCGCCGTTGCGCTGCTGCGGCTGCCGGGCAGGATGCCGCCCAACGTCGTGGTTTGTCCCGCGACCCACACCGACCCTCATGTCCGCCCTTGGCCAGCCCGCTCCCGCCCGCTCCGATCCCGCGGCGGCCCTTTACCGGGGCGATTCGGGGCGGGCGTATCACGAAGGGAAGCGTGGATTGCCGGCGGTGGCGGTTCCGTGGGTCCACCGTCTGCGGGCCGACAAGTTCCAGCCATGGGTGAGCACCGGCGATGTGGTCTTCGAGTTGGGGGTGGGGGCGGGTTGGAACCTGGCGGCCCTCGCCTGCGCCCGACGTGTGGGCTGCGACGCGGCGGATAGCGCCGTGGTCCGGGAGGCGCTGCACGGGTTGGGTATCGAGCTTGTCGGCCGGACCGGGGAAGTGCCTGACGGGCTGGCGGACGTGGTGCTCTGCCATCACACCCTCGAACACCTGCTCGAGCCGGCGACCGCGCTGCGCGAACTGCGGCGTATCCTCAAAGTCTCTGGGCGCCTGGTCGCGCACGTGCCCTGGGAACGTGAGGGGCGCTATGCGCGATACGCCCCGGACGAACCCAACCACCACCTCCACGGCTGGAACGTGCAGACGCTCGGCAACCTGGCAGCGGTTCTGGGGTGGCGAATCGATTGCGTCCGGGTCCGCCGGTACGGCTACGACCGCCTGGCGGCGAAGCTTGCCGCGCGGCTGCGGATTGGCGAACCCGGCTTCCGCCTGGTCCGATCGTTGTTGGTCGGACTGCGCCCGCTCCGCGAGGTGGAACTCGTGGCCGGGGTGCCCCCGTAACCCTCGCCTTCCCCCCTGTCCCATGCCCGCAACCCAACTCCGGCTCCTGCCCGCACCGCAGCCGCTGGTGGAGCGGTTGGGCGTGGAGTTCTTCCGGGCGATCCCGCGGTTGCCGGGGGTTTACCGGATGTTCGATCCGGCCGGCCGGTTGATCTACGTCGGCAAGGCCTCGGACCTCCACGCCCGCGTGGCGTCCTATCGGCGTACCCACGGTCAATCGCGCAAGACCGTCCGCCTGATCCACGCGACACACCGCGTGGAGTGGGTGGTGTGCGCCGACGAGGTGGAGGCCCGACTCCGGGAGAACGAGCTGATCCGCACGCTCCGCCCCGGGTTCAACCGCGTGGGCACCTGGCCGCGATCGGCGAGGTTCCTGGGCCTTCGGGAGCGTCCGGGGGGCTTCCGGTTGGAGGTGCTCGCCGAGCCGGCCGGGGAGAGCTACGGCGCGTTTCGCGGCGGCCTCGCCGGGGCGCTGGGCGCTTTGGCCCGACTCCTGTGGTTGGCGTGGCACAGTGCCTCGGACTTCCACGCGCTGCCCCAGGGGCTCGCGGGTCGTCTGGCGGTGCGGACTTTCGAGGCGGGCCACACGCAGGCGCCGGCCTGGCTGCCGGCGGTGCGCGCGTTCTTCGCGGCCGGCGACGACGACCTTCTCGGACGTCTGGTGGCGGCGGTGCCCCAGCCGCCGTCTTCGTTCGGGCGGGCCTTCGTGGCCCTCCAGTTCGAAGTGTTAACCGATTTCCACCGGCGGGGGCCGGACCGCAACCGCCGTTTGCGCGCCGAACTGGCGCCGACGGCCGAACGGTTGACGCCGGAGGAACTTGACGACCTGCTGGTGCGCGCCCATCCCCGGGAGCGCGTGCCGGCGTTCCGACCCGATCCATGAAAATCCACCATGCGGAGGTGCTCGATCTGCGTTTCCCAACGTCCCTGGAGGGCCATGGGTCGGATGCGATGAATCCTGACCCTGATTACTCGGCCGCCTATGTGATCCTCCACGCCGGGTCGCGCACGGTCGCCCGTGGGCTCGAGGGTCACGGCCTGGCCTTCACCATCGGTCGGGGCAACGAGGTGGTGTGCGCTGCCATCCAGGCTCTGCTACCCCGGGTCGTGGGGCACTCACTGACCGCGATCACCGCCGACATGGCGGGTTTCTGGCGGCACGTGACGGGGGACTCGCAGCTGCGCTGGCTGGGGCCCGACAAAGGCGTGGTCCACCTGGCGGCGGCGGCACTGATCAACGCCGTTTGGGACCTCTGGGCACGGCACGAGGGCAAGCCCCTGTGGCGGCTCCTGGTCGACCTTTCCCCCTCCGACCTCGTGCGATGCATCGACTTTCGGTACCTCAGCGATGCCTTGGATCGGGACGAGGCCCGAGCGCTCCTGGAGCGTCAGGAACCGGAGAAGCCTGAGCGTCTCGCCCAGGTCACCTCCACCGGGTTGCGCGCGTACACCACTTCCGCGGGGTGGCTGGGGTACACCGACGAGGAGATCCGTCGCCGGTGCCGGCAGGCGGTCGGGGACGGCTGGGATCATTTCAAGATCAAGGTGGGTCGAGATCTCGACGATGACCTGCGGCGCGCGGCCCTGGTGCGGGAGGAGATCGGTGACGGGCGTCGGCTCATGTTCGATGCCAACCAGGTCTGGGATGTGCCGCAGGCGATTCTCTGGATGGCCGATCTGGCATGCTTCGATCCGTGGTGGATCGAGGAACCCACCAGCCCGGACGACGTGCTGGGCCATGCCGCGATAGCAGGGGCGATCTCGCCAATCCGGGTGGCGACCGGGGAGCACATGGCGAACGCGGTCATGTTCAAACAGTTCTTCCAGGCCGGGGCATTTCATGTCTGCCAGTTGGATGCGTGCCGCGTGGCGGGCGTGAACGAGTGTCTCGCCATCCTCCTGATGGCCGCGAAGTTCAGGGTGCCGGTCTGTCCCCACGCGGGTGGCGTCGGCCTGTGCGAGCACGTCCAACACCTCAGCGCCTTCGACGCGATCGCGGTGTCGGGCCCGCGGGCGGATCGGGTGGTGGAGTTCGTTGACCACCTCCACGAGCATTTTGTGGATCCCGTGCGGATGCGTCGCGGTCACTACCTCTTGCCGGAGCGTCCGGGCTACAGCACCGAGATCCGTCCCGAGGCGCGTGCCGCATACCGGTTCCCGGATGGGCCGGTGTGGCGGACGTGAGCGGTCGGGGGTCGGAGAGCCGAGGTCGGAGAGCGGAGGTCGGAGGTCAGAGGTCGGAGAGCCGAGGTCAGAGGTCAGAGGTCGGAGAGCGGAGGTCGGAGAGCGGAGAGCGGAGGTCGGAGAGCGGAGGTCGGAGAGGTGAGTGCCGAGAGGTGGTGGCTCCGCACTTCCCTGGCAAGGCGACCGGAGAATCGGTACTGCTGCTTTCCATTGTTGATTGGGAGAGGGGCCGGGTACGCCGCACCGAGGCACCCCCCCCCCATTCGACAATCCCCAATCGGCAATCCCCAATCGGCAATCGGCAATCTCCGGTTCCCAGTCACCAATCTCCGGCCACCAGCCAGCCGTGGATGTGCCGCGCCCAACGGCGAAGCGCCCGGGGTTGCCGCGGCGGTCGAGGCAGGCCATAAGTCTCCCCGATGCGCCCAACTGTGCTTCCCACGAGGTCGACCCGGACCACTCCACGCGGGTGGAGACGGTTGCGCACCTGGGTCGGTTCGGGCGTGCTCGCGGCAGGGTGGGCGGTGCAGGGGGCGGAACCGGTGAGCTCCGCCGCGGGCGTCGAGTTCTTCGAACAGCACGTCCGTCCAGTGCTCATCGATCACTGCTACTCCTGTCACAGCCTCGACGCGGAGAAGCTCAAGGGCGACCTCCTCCTCGATTCCCTGGCAGGCTGGCAGAAGGGCGGCGCGAGCGGCAGGCCGGCCCTGGTCCGGGGCGACGCCGAGGCCAGCCTCCTCCTGCAGGCGGTGCGACACACCGACCCGGACCTGGCCATGCCGCCCAGGAAGAAGCTCGCCGCGGAGCAGATCGCCGCCCTGGAGACCTGGATCCGGCTGGGGGCGCCCGATCCCCGCACGAATGCTGCCGCGCTGCCCGATCCGCAGTCCCTGGCCCGGCAGCACTGGGCCTTCCAGCCCGTTCGCAAGCCGTCTCCCCCGTCGGTGACCAACACCGCCTGGGTCCGGAATCCCGTCGATCGTTTCATCCTGGCCGGGATCGAGCGGGCGGGATTCGCACCTTCGCCGGCGGCCGGGCGGCGTGCCCTGGCGCGCCGGGCCAGCTTCGTCCTGACAGGCTTGCCGCCCACGGCCGCCGAAGTGGAGCAATTCGAGCGCGATACCTCACCCGAGGCCTTTGAGCGGGTCGTGGACCGGTTGCTCGCGTCGCCACGGTACGGGGAACGCTGGGCGCGATACTGGCTGGACATCGCACGGTACGCGGACACCAAGGGGTACGTGTTCGAGGAGGAGCGGCGGTACCCCTACGCGTACACCTATCGCGATTGGGTGGTGCGCGCCTTCAACGACGACCTCCCCTACGATCAGTTCCTCGTCGCGCAGATTGCCGGGGATAGGGTCGCCACGCCCGAGGATCGCTCGCCGCTGGCGGCGATGGGGTTCCTGACCCTGGGCCGTCGGTTCCTCAACAATCCCCACGACATCATCGATGACCGCGTGGACGTGCTGACCCGCGGCACCATGGCCCTGACGGTGACCTGCGCCCGTTGTCACGATCACAAGTACGATCCGATCCCGGCCGCGGATTATTATTCGTTGTACGGCGTGTTTGCCTCGAGCCACGAACCCGCGGAGAAACCCCTGCTCGGAACCATTCCCGACCCGGTGCGGAACGCGCAGTTCCAGACCGAACTCGCCCGGCGCGAGCGGGAGCGGGACGACTTCGTTCGCGGCAAGGAGGAGGAGCACCGGCGCAAGCTGCGCCAGACTGTCGGTGACCATCTCCTGGCGGCGTTCACCACGGCTCAGGCGGGTGAGGCGCGACGCGAGGAAATTGCCCGTAGCCGTCAGTTGAGCCCGAAGGTGGTGGGGCGTTGGGTGGCCGCGCTGGAAGGTTGGCAGAAGTCGCCGGATCCGCTCTTCGCCGCGTGGCTGGAGTTCGCGGCGATTCCCACCAACACGTTCGCCGCGTTGGCTGGGGAGGTGGCCGTGCGGGTGGCGGCCAACGCCGGAGGCCTCCACGCCGTGCCCGTGGCCCTGGCGTTCACCGGACCCCCGCCGTCTTCCCTGGAAGAGGTGGCCCAGCGGTATAGCCGCGTCTTCACCGACCCCACCGACGCTGGGCTGAAGGCGTTCCTCACCGCCACGGGCACGCCGATCGATCTGCCCGCCAGTGAGTTGCACGCGCTGTTCAACGTCCCGGAGGCGCAACGGAAAAGGGCGCTGCAACGTGCGGTCGAGGAACTGCATGCCACCCACCCGGGCGCCCCGCCGCGGGCGATGTCACTGGCCGACAACGAAAAGCCCACCGAGCCGGAGGTGTTCAAGCGCGGCAACCCGGGCACTCCCGGCCCGAAGGTGCCGCGCCAGTTCCTGGCGGTGTTGTCGGGTGCGGATCGCCAGCCCTTCACCCAGGGCAGCGGCCGTCTGGAACTGGCCCGGGCCATCGCGAGCCCGGACAACCCCCTCACGGCGCGCGTCATCGTGAACCGCGTCTGGCTCCAGATGTTCGGCAGCGGCCTGGTGCGCACGCCGGCCGATTTCGGGCTCCGCTCCGAACCGCCCTCCCACCCGGAACTCCTCGACTGGCTCGCCGCCACGCTGGTGGAGCAGCACTGGTCCCTCAAGGAGTTGCAGCGCCTGATCCTGCGCTCTGCCACCTGGCAGCAGTCCGGGGATGTCCCCGAGGAACTCGCCGAGCGCGATCCGGACAACCGCCTCTACGCCCGTCAGAACCGCCGTCGCCTGGACTTCGAGGCCACCCGCGACCTCCTCCTCGCCGCCGGCGATCGCCTCGATCTCGCCATGGGCGGGCACTCCGTCGAGATCACCACGCGGGACTACGCGCCCCGGCGCACGGTGTACGGGTATGTGGAACGTCAGAATCTGCCGGGGGTGTTCCGGACCTTCGACTTCGCCAGCCCCGATACCACCAGCGCGCAACGCTTCCAGACCACCGTGCCGCAGCAGGCGTTGTACTTCCTGAACAGCCCGTTCGCCCTCGACCAGGCCCGGCGTCTGGCGCGGCGACCCGACGTCCTCGCCTTGCCGGACCTCGCTTCCCGGGTCGCCCGGCTCCACGAAATCACGCTCCAGCGGTCGCCCGAGGCTTACGAACTCGAGTTGGCGGCCAGGTTCCTCGCCGGGTCCGACCCGGGGGAGCAGGCCGCGACCTCGGTTCCACTTTGGCAGCAGGGCTACGGGCACTTCGACGCCGCGGAACAGCAGGTGAGGCGTTTCTCCGTACTGCCCCACTTCACCGGCACGGCCTGGCAGGGCGGCCCCGCCTTGCCGGACCCCGAGCTGGGCTGGATTCATTGGACCGCGGACGGAGGGCATCCGGGTGGCCTGCGCCAGGGTCCCGCCATCCGTCGCTGGACGGCGCCCGGCGACGGGGTGGTGGACGTTGCCGGTGCGCTGCACCATCCCGGCGAGGCGGGCGACGGCGTTGTTGCGTTCCTTGTCAGCTCCCGTCACGGGACGGTCGGACAGTGGGCGGTCCGCAAGAACTCCGTGGAGGCGCGGGTGGAACGGATCGGTGTGCTGCGGGGTGACACGCTGGATTTCGTCGTGACCTGCGGGGCGGATGAGAACACGGACGGGTTCCGGTGGGTTCCGCGGGTGAACTGGGTGGAACCGGTGGCACCGGGCACGCCGTCGCCGTTCTGGGACGCGCGGGCGGATTTTGCCGGGCCGGGCATGGCTTCGACGCCGCTATCGAGGTGGGAGCAATATGCGCAGGTGCTGCTGATGGCCAACGAGGCTGTGTTTTTCGACTGACTTGGTGAGCGCCCTGGCAGGGGCGTTGGAGCCCCGACCCGTACCGGACAATCTGCTTGCCGAAGGCGGTGGACGTCGGGGCACACTCTTCCTGCCAGGGCCCATGGAATGCGGACTTGCGAACCCCGCCAGGGCCGGAAGGCAGCAACGGTAGCTTGCTCTGCATCTGCCGTGGTGTCCCTGGCATTGTTCCCCTCCCGATGAACATCCCGCCCACCCGTCTCGCCCGGACCCGGTTGGGGCGGGCCGCCGCTTGATGAGCAGTTACCAGGTCATCGCCCGCAAGTACCGGCCGCAGCGTTTCGCCGACGTGGTGGGGCAGGAGCACGTGACCCAGACGCTGGGCAATGCGATTCGCTCCGGCCGGATCGCCCATGCCTACCTCTTCTGCGGCCCCCGGGGCACCGGCAAGACCACCGTGGCCCGGATCTTCGCCATGGCCCTCAACTGCACGGGCGGGCCCAACGCAGAATTCGACGACCAGGATCCGCGGTGCCGCGAGATCGCCGAGGGTCGTTCCCTGGATGTCCTCGAGATCGACGGGGCGAGCAACAACGGCGTCGAGCAGGTTCGCGAACTGCGGGACACGGCCCGGTTCTCGCCGGCGTCGTCGAAGTTCAAGATCTACATCATCGACGAGGTCCATATGCTCACCACGGCGGCGTTCAACGCGCTGCTGAAGACCCTCGAGGAACCGCCGGCGCACGTGAAATTCCTGTTCGCGACGACGGACCCCGAGAAGGTGCTGCCCACGATTCTCTCGCGCTGCCAGCGGTTCGACCTGCGCCGGATCCCGGCCGCGTTGATCGTGCAGCACCTGGGTACCATCGCCCGGGCGGAAGGCGTGACCATCGACGACGCCGCCCTCCACGCCATCGCCCGCGGCGCCGACGGCGGGATGCGGGACGCCGAGAGCACCCTCGATCAGTTGATCAGTTTCTGCGGGGAACGCATTGAGGAGCCGGATGTCCTCTCGATGTTCGGTCTCGCCGCACGGTCCCAGGTGCTCGGTCTCGCCGGGTCGTTGCTCAGGTCCGACGCTCCGTCGGCGCTGCGCGACCTGAACGAACTCGCGCGCAACGGCAAGGATCTCGGCCGGATGCTGAACGATCTGCTGCATCATCTGAGGAACCTGCTCATCTATCACGTCGCGGGAGGCGACCTCGAGTTGCTGGAGGTCTCGGAGGCGGAGGCCGTCGAGCTGAAGGCGCAGGTCGAACTGGCTCCGGTGGATGCCGTGGGGCGCATGCTGGAGGTCTTGTCCACGGCCGAGGGCCGCATGCGCGATTCGGTCGCGCGCAAGATCTTCCTGGAGGTCACGTTGCTGAAGGCCATCCAGGCCCGGAACTCGGTCAGCCTCGACACCGTTCTGCGCCAGTTGCACCAACTGCGTGAGGAGGGAGGAGGCCCGGCGGCGACTCCGCCGCCGGCCGCGGCCGGTGTCCCAACGATGCCGACGATGGTGGCAGCCCGACCCACTCCGGCCCTTTCGGCCCTTCCGGCCCCTCCGGCGGCCACGGGGGCCACGGGGGCCACGGGGGCCCCTGTGCCGGCGCCAACGCCGCAGACGGTGCCGGCCCCCGCCGCGCACGTCCCCGCGCACGTCCCCGCGCACGTCCCCACGCAGGCGGCCGCCGTGGCGGCCACGAACATGGATGAGCTCTGGGCGAGGGTGGTGTCGGTCGCGAGCCCCATGACCCGGGCTTCCTTGCAGGTGGGGCAGCCAGTGAGACTCGAGAAGGGCGTGCTCACCGTCGGTTTTGGCCCGGGCTCGGAGCGTTCGTTGGCGCTGGTGGATACCGACCGAATCCGGAAGGGCATCGAGACCAAACTCGCCGAGTGGGGTCAACCGCTCACCGTGCGTTTCGCCCGCGCTCCCGGAGTACCGGGGGCGCCTTCGCCGCTGGCACCCTCAGCCACGTTGGCCCCGGCCCCGGGTGTGGGCGGCCCCGAGGGCGCGACGCCGCCGCCCTCGTCGTCCCCGGCTCCAACCCCGGTGCGGACGCCACGGCCCGAAAAGGTGGTACCGATCAAACTCGACCCGGTGGAGTTCAAGAACGATCCGCTCATCAAGGAGGCGGTCGAGATCTTCAAGGGCCAGTTGGTTGAGATCCGGGGACCGGAGGCGCCGGAGGCGCCGAACTGACATAACCGTGACAACTCACCGTGGGCTTCCCTCGATCCTGCCCGCGTATCAAGCGACACGTTCTCCTGCGCCCGCCCGCTCGATAGCCTGTCGACACCGCGGGCCGTCTCAACGCCGCGGTCTGGTTGTGGTCAATTACTCGCGCTCGCGCAGGGCCTTCGAGCCGCCGGGTGGCGGGCGGATCGGCGAAATGGCCTGCTGGATCCCGGCGGCGCGGAGCTGGCGGTAGAGCTCGGGGTCGTCGATCCCCGACATCTGGGCAAAGCCGGCGGCGACCACCTGCCAGAAGGCTTCGACCCCGGCGGCACTGGCTTCGATCTCGGCCTCCTCGATGTCCCGGAACGGGTCCGGCCCGGAAGGCTCCTGGGGCCGTTGCAGGAGTCTCTTCTCGATGAGGCTGTGTTGGAGTTGGGAAAACTCCAGGAGCCCGACGTCCTCGGAGGCGCGCAGGATAAGGGGGAAGGCATCGATACCGTGGGCGTGCAGGATCTCGGCCACGGCCTTCATCCCGGGGCTTTCGGCCTGGCTCCAGCGCACGTAGTCGTGGAGCTCCGCGGATTCGGGGGTTGTGACGAGTGATTCGGGTCGCTCGGCCGGGGGGGTGTCCTGGACATCCAGGTCGAAGAGTTCCTTGAAGAACGCGGCATTTGTGACGCCGTACTCCAGTTCCAGGTGGAGTTGTTCGCGATCATGCACGGCGCCGTGGTAGGCAGTCCGCGTGAAGTTGTCGAAAATGAGTCGGCGGAATTCGGCGGATTGCCAGGCGGCCCGATGGGCCTGGGACAAGGCGGCCGGGTTGACCCCGTGCCGGATCAGCAGGTCCCAGACGAGCCGGCGGTCGCCCGTGGGTGGGGGAGCGGATGGACCAGCACCGGCCAGCGCGGGAGCGCCGGCAGGTGTGCCCGGGGCGGGGCCGGAGATTTCGGCCCCGCCCCGGGCGTTGGTGCCTCCGGGTGGATGATGCTGCTGCGTTTCGCGCGATGGCCTGAGCCACCAACCTGCCAACAACAGGGCGATGGCCCCGAGCAGCACCCATTGAACCCTTCGGTTGATCATGG
>JBBQML010000064.1:0-11894 GCA_038328885.1 Verrucomicrobiota bacterium
GCTACTGGTACCAGTAGCGCCGCCTAATCATGAAGAAGAAAACTGGAACACGAAGGCCGGACGCAGAGCTGGATCCGCACCGCTTGCGCGCGCACGAGGCCTACGAAGCCGCGATCAACTCGAACGAGGTCGAGCGCGTCATGGCCGTGTGCGACCCCGGCGCGGAGATCCTGCAGCCGGAAGGCTCCATCGTGGCCGGCCGTCGCCACATCCGGACATGGGTGAAGAAGTACTTGAAGGACTACAAGGCTCATTGGACAAAGATCCCGTTCCGGGACTATGTGCTCGGCGAGTATGGATTCGATGAGGGGATCGGTACCGCCGTCGATAGTCCGCGCGACGGCGGCAAGCCTATTCACTGGGACTGCAAGGGGATCCTCAATTTGAGGGGTGTGCAGAGGCATATTGTGAAAGCTTTCGTGATGCGGACAGCTTGGTTGGCGATACTGCTGGGATGGGCCATTGGGCAACGTGCTTTAGGTCAGGAGAGCCCACCCAGTGGATTGCAGCCTGGGGAAGTGCGGGTCAGTCTTACTTTTGTTATGGCAGCGGACCTGAAGCCGCAGCCACCTGACGACGAGGGATCGAGAACTACCTGGAGTGGGGGCCTCCTAGTCGAAGCCTCATTTGCAGCCAAGTACGTTGCACCCTCCCAAGGCAGACGCAGGCTCCGAGATTTCCGACTGCTTTCGGCGGATGGCATCAAAGGAGACCTCAAAGAAACCCGCATTTACATCAAACCAAACAAGGTCGGAGAAGGTGGAGTGACCCCGGATCCTGTGATCCGCAGCGAGAATTGGAAGGCCCTCGCCGCACCCGTGAGCTTGCCGGAATTTGACATTGAAATCGATCTGGATTCCAAGACTTGGTTCGTGCGCGAATTTGAAGATGATCCCAATAAATGGTTTAATGAGCTGTCCAAGGCTCAGAGTTATGTAGGGCTCGAATATGATCTCGAGACAACGACCGGGAAACGTGTTTGGAAACCGATCCTCTTGCCTCTACTGCCCATCCTAAACTACACGGTGTTGGGATTGGCACAATCGGATTTTCACAACTTGGGGCAACCGCAACCGCTTCAGGAAACGGACGGCTCATTGAGCGGTAACGTAGGCACGAAACGACTCGAAGGTACGGATAGTACTGGAGAATGGCTCCTCACGTGGGCGATCAGCGACTCAGCCCCCGCACTGGAGCTGCGGGTGACCGCCAAGGGCTTTGCAGACTGGCGTCCTTCGGTCAAACACTACGACCCGGAACGGAAAGTCATTGACCCCGGTGAACCTCTTTCGCTCACCGCTCAAGTCATTGATCCCTCTGGCAAACTTCCCGCCGTGCGCATCAAAGAGCTCCGGTGGACGCTGCATGAAACTTCGCAACTTCCAGGTATCGCCATGAATTATCCCTACCAGAGCACGGAGACGTCGTGGGATTTATCCATCGCCAAGCGATTGCCCACGCAGGACAAGAAACAAGAACTCGTGGAGAAAAATCTCACCAAATTAAAATCCTCCGTCAATGTCTGGCCCTGGGATCATGGCGGCTGGAGCACGCTCCGGGTCGAGGCCACGCTGGATGACGGCATGAAGCTTCAGGGCAAGTTGAAATCGCCGGACGGCGACGAAACCGATATCCGGCTCCCGAATCGCACCTCCGATTCAAAAATCCATCGAGAGTGGAAGGAAGCGTTCGGCGTTGCCAAAGAAGCCGACAACGAAGATGAAGATCTTCAGGCCTTAGGCAGTAGGGCGACGGGGGATGGGTTTTCCAACTTTGAAGAATATCGAGGATTTTACGTCAGCGCCAAGGTAGGGTCGGAGATACGGAAAATATCGTACGTCTCGACCGACCCGTTCTGGATGACCGTGTTCTTCTATGACCAGATGAATGACGATGACAGTCGCGCGGCGATGCAGTTGTTTGCCAAGGCCAGTCGCAAGGTGGCTTATGTGTTGCATCCGGGAGATGGGTTAATCGACGACCTGCGCGTGATGAACGCGAACCGGGGAAACGGTCCGACCCAAGGTTCACAGCACGCTGTTGGCATCAGGTTGCTGGGACCGCCCCCCGGCATCTGGAGGCCCACGGCACCAGGCATGAAGCCGTCTACAGGAAAAGTTCAGGTGCCAGGATTCGGGCTGTTCGAGCTTCGTACACCCACATTGAAGGGGCGGCGGGAGCTCTATCAACGAGGCATCGCGCAGGCGTTGCTCAATAATTGCGGTGTTCCATTTCCTGGAGACGGTGATCAGGACTACACACTCAGGATTAAGAGAGGCGCTGATGGCGGTCCAGAGGTGAAGACGCAGACGGGTGAATTGGTCACTCTCCGTAATGAGAGCGGTCACGACGAGGGGGAAGACTGGCTGCGGCAGGTGGAGCACGCGGCGTCCGCGCGCCGTCGCCTAAAGAACAAGGGTGGTGATAAAGCCGCCGAGGAGCAATTGGACCCAGCCACCCGCAAATATTATGTCGCACATCAAGGCGGGCAGCATTCCGGCCCCGTCGATAACATCATGCGGGATACCTTCGCAGAGGCGTACCGCGTCGGGAACACCATCATCCTACTCCCCGCCGACCACAAGGCGCCGGTCGGTTACCACCTCAGCGGCTCCAACAAATCGGACGGCAGCCCGAACCGATACGGCGACAGCCCAAATCCAGTCCCCGCCAAGGAGTTTTTTCCCAACGATCATCGTTGAACAAAACCGAGCTCCCATGAGGAACGATATGATTTTGGATCCGCAATTCGGGCGACGATTTCCCTTGAGCCTGACATGCCTCCTCGCCTGGCTCGTCGCTCTCGCAACCTCAAGTATCGCGCGAGCTGACACTCCCCATCTCGAAATCACGCTCCAGCAATTCGAGCCCGAAGCAGTTCAGCCCGTGGTACGGAGTTCATGGCAACCGGCTGAGGCGCTTGCTGTCAGAGTGTTTCTCCGTCATTTGGCGGCAACCGACGAACGCGCGTCCGACGCTCCCGTGACGATCGCGCCGGTGGGCGAGCCATGGTCAGATTGCGTGTCGTTGACGGTTACTGGGCCGGACGGACTGGTGGTCTCGCTGCCGTGGATACGTTCCGGAACTCGTGAGACCTCTTCCTTCATCCTGTTGCCTGCCAGCGAACGTTTCATGACATTCTTCCTCGCGGAACGTCCCGATCGAGCGCTCCCGCCCGGACGTTACTCCTTCGTGGCCGCTTTGGAGATTGCCGATGGCAACGGTTGGCGCGGACGCCACGCCTCGGAGCCCGAGTTCCTCGAGGTGGACGAAATTCCCGTGGTGGTGGGACCGCGTATCACCGGATCGATGATCGGTGCGGAAGCGCTCGCCCCCGCAGATCCTTGGATCGTCGCGATCAGTCTGAATCCATTGACGACTGTGGAGGATCTTTTGCGAACCGGGTACTCCCTCCGAGTGCGGGATGGTCTTGGAAAGGAGTTGCCCTGGAGTTTTGAGCCGCCGGCGCTCCCCGCCACGCTGCCACAAAGCGCGGATGTCCTGGCCGAGGGGCTGAGTCCCGTGCTGGTTGAATTATCACCGGCCTTCACGTCGCAAGTCGTGCCGGGCGGCTATACGATCGATCTGCGCTGGCGCGCTGGGACTACTGGTCCGGAAGCGGTGTCCAGTTTTGAGGTTCAAGTGCTACCCAAGGCCGTTGCCGACGTGCTTCCTGGAAGGCGGCAGGCGGTTCTGCGTCAGCAGTTCGCCCTGGCCACGGCGCTGCTCTGGCGCGCGGACCGAAGTGGCACGGCTCAGATCGAACAACTGGTGGCACGCGCTGCGCCCGTGTTGATCGAAGCGGAGGGCAGGACCATTGAGGATTATCTGGCGAGTCCGCACAGTGCGGAGGCCGCAGCAGCCGTGGGGGAGGCGTTGTTTCTCCAAGGAGATTTCGAAGGAGCATTGGCCTTCGCGCATCTCGCCCGCGCGGCATGGAATCCACCGGAAGTCCTTCCTGAACTGTTGGAACAACTGGGATCGCCCATCCCACCGGCAGAACTTATGGATCTGCGTCGAGCCATCGAGGAACGGTCCACGCAAGCTGACGGCCGCGTACTTCCCTACCTTCGACCCGCACTGGTGACAGCCCGCGGCTGGGATCCAACCGATCCGAACAGCCCCGCGCCAGGGGAATTTTTTTGGGCCACCTCGGCCCGCGCCAGTTCCGAATACCGCGCCACGGACTATTCCGCCAAACAGGCCGCCGGCGCACCCAATGTTCCCCGTCACACGGATCACGCCAAGGCGTGGGCGCCTCGGCTGGCCAACGCCGGCGAGGAATGGATCGAGTTGACCTATCCCCAGCCCGTGCGCGTCTCGGGCATTGAGGTCACCCAGAGCTTTAATCCCGGCGCCATCGTGCGATTGGAAGTCTTCGACGAATCCGGTGCCTCCACTGCAGTCTGGACGGGGCCAGACACCACCACTTATGCACCCAACCAGATTGGTGTGCTCAAGGTGAGCTTTCCAACCACAGAGCAGCCGGTCATCCGGGTGAAGGTGATCCTGGATACTCGCCGTGTCGCCGGGTGGAACGAAATCGACGCCGTCAAACTGATCCCAGGGACCATCGCCACTGAGCCTCCAGCGCTGACCTACACTCGCCAACTTGGAAGCGGTTCCTTGGAATTCACCAAATGGCCATCGGGTTTCGTTCTGCAACGATCGTTGAGCCTAGTCGATGCCAACTGGCAAACCATCGCGCCGTTACCCCCAGTGATAGTTCCAAATAGCGAGGTAGCGGCCTTTTTTCGACTCGTCAGCGCGCCTTGAGTTCGTGCGGATTTATGGCGAGAGATTGATTGCAGATCTTTATGATGCCCGGGTTTGCGCTTTGTGGATCCCCGGCATGATGTTCGCCCAGTTGCCCAGACAGGCGCTCCAGTAGTTCCTGCCGGAAGCCCGTCCCACCCAGACACCATCCCCGCCGCAAGGGTTCCCAGTCCGCACCGCCGGCTGGTTGGGGAAGATCGCCAGCACTTCCTCGAACTGCCGTCGTCCAAGCGTCGCCGGGACGGCTTGATGCATCCCCTGGCCAGGCGCGCGATTGAACAGGATGTACTGCGTGCCCGCGTCCGGCCCCCTCCCCGCGACGCCCGGAACGGCCTCCGCCGCCCTCGCGCCGGCGGTGGGGTTGGCGATAGCGATGGTGATGGCGGTGGAACATAACGCCGCCAACACCCGGCAGGCGACGATCCGTCGACGGCTTGGCCCACGGGGGCGACCTGCGCAGCTCGGGTCTTGGGGATCGGGCTCATCGAGGAAGGACTCCACGCTGATTCCCGTCCATCACCGGTACAAGGACCGACCCCTTCGGACCAGCAGCTCTCATTTTGGATTCCGCAGGCGGTCCCCTGGAGGTTCCGTTGCCTCGGAACCTCCTTTCGGTGCCCGCAGGCTGTCCGCTGTTCCAGCGATCTCTGGAGTTTGGCCGTTTTTTGTCCCGGAGGGACTAAGCACATTAGCCGGTGGCAAGGCGGTGCACCGACGCCGCCACCGGTTTGTCGGCACCTGTTGGAATCCGCCCCGGATGGGGCGGTGGAGAGCAGTTGACGGCGGCAAGGAAGAACCCTCCTTCGCACGGTTCGACCTCTGTGATCCAGGCGGTTGATAGGGGACGACCTACGGGTCGCGGCTCCAGCGCCCCTGCCAGGGCGCTCGCCAACGGACGTGCCTTGACCGGCGGCTGCTCCCGCTGCCGCGGGATTGCCGCCGGCAACCTTCCTTCAGCCCTCCGGGCTGGAGAGTCGCTGCGCCCGGCGAAAAATGGCCAAACTCTAGGCCGCTGTTCCAGCGGTCTGAACGGCGGGCCCGACCCAGCGGGCCCCTCCAGAGGATCTACCGATCAAAATGAGAACTGCTGCCTTCGGACCCCTCGCTCGCCGCGAAGACACCGTCACCGACATGCCGACCTGCGATTGGTCCGCCTGGCTGGACCGTGGATCAGGGGCTTGTTATGCGGTGGGGAGTGCAAACCAACCAAGGACCCGGTCCGGGGTCGCCACCGGGTCGAATGACCCTGACTGAGGCGCTGGCCCAAGCGATCCGCCTGCACCAGGCGCGCGACCTCGAGCGCGCCGAGCAGCTGTACCGTCGCATTCTGGAAGCCGCACCCGGCCATCCGGCCGCGATGCATTTCCTCGGCCTTGCGTGTCACCAACGCGGTCGGAGCGAGGAAGGAATCGCCCTCATGTCGCAGGCGGTCGCCGCCGAACCGAACCACCCCGTCTTTCACAACAACCTGGGAAACGTTCTGGCCGAATCCGGGAAGCTCGACGAGGCCGCGAAGGCTTACCAACGGGTGCTGGAGCTTCAACCGCACAACGCCAACACCTACAACAACCTCGGTGTTTTGAATAAGAGCCGGCAGCGCTTCGACGATGCGGAAGCCTGTTACCGACGCGCGCTCGAACTCGACCCCGCCAACGCGAGTTTCCATACCAATCTGGGCGTGCTCCGGTCCGCTCAGGGACGCCTGGACGAGGCCATCCAAAGCTACTCCCGGGCGCTCGAGCTGAAGGGGAAGAACCCGACCGCGCGGCGACTTCTTGGCATCGCCTATTACGCGCAGGGCCGGGCTCCTGAGGCGGCCGAGGTGTTCCGTCAGTGGCTCGAGCTCGAACCGGACGAGCCGTTTGCCAAACACATGTATGCCGCCTGCTCGGGCGAGGGAGTGCCCGAACGTGCCTCGGATGACTATGTCGAGCAGCTCTTTGACAGCTTCGCCCGGAGTTTCGACGAACAACTCCAGAGCCGCCTCGCCTACCGCGCCCCCGAGTTGGTGTTGGAGGCGGTCGCCCGCCATTGCCCGCCTGCCGCCCACCAGTTGGACGTGCTCGATGCCGGCTGTGGAACGGGACTTTGCGGGCTGAGGATGAAGCCTTGGGCGCGCACGCTCGACGGCGTGGACCTTTCCGGTGCCATGCTGTCGAAGGCCCAGGAGAAGAACTGTTACACGGGCCTTCACAAAGCCGAGCTCACAGCGTATCTCACGTCACACGTCGGGTCGTACGACTTGGTCCTTTGTGTGGATACCCTGGAGTACTTTGGCAAGCTCGACGCAGTCATTCACGCCACCGCCGAAGCGCTGCGTCCCGGTGGATGGTTTGCCTTCAGTGTCGAGGACGCCGGTGAGGGGGCACCACCGGTGGGCTTCCGTTTGAACCCGCACGGCCGCTATGCGCACACGCAAGCCTATCTGGAAGACGTCCTGAAAGGGCAGGCGCTGGTTCCCCTGGAGTGTTCGTCCGCGGTGCTCCGGGTGGAGACCGGGAAGCCGGTGCACGGTCTCATCGTCGTCGCTCGACGACCCGGAGCCTGGACCGCCCGCCCCGATCATGCGGTTCCACCCTTTGTCCCGTAGTCGCCGTGGTGACATGGCATGTCCCGTAGTCGCCGTGGTGACACGGCGCATTCATTGTCTTTTCGGGGTTCCTTTTGCGCTGCTCCGGGCGGCTGCCAGACATTTTCAACGGGCTGCTAGCGGTCGGTATGACCACGAGGCAGTGGGGCTGATCTGGGTCTTGATCTGTCGACCGATGTACCTACCTTCCGCCTTCGAACGGAGGTTCCCGGCGACTGGATTCTGACCGCCCCGAACGCCGGGCCCACCGGATCAGTAGGTAAAAGCTGTCCAAGACCGCTATGAACAAGTGTCGCCCGACTCGGTGGTTAAGGTGCCTGGCTTGGGTGAGTCTGGGATGGTTCGCCGTGGGGATGGCGACCCTGCCCGCCGCGGAACCAAAGTAGCTCTCCATCGGCGCGTTTTTCGTCGGAAAGGAAGAAAACCCCATGACAGCGGACGATATGGAAGGTGCGAAACAGGAGTGGAATCTGGCGCACTCGTACACCGGGACTTTTGAGGTGGCGATCCAAGAGACCGAGACCAGTCCGGCTCCGAACCGGCGCACACGCCTGGGGCTCACTCCCGTGGACATCGCAGGCCGCACGAATCGAGCGTTCGGTTTCATTCGCGACAAGGCGATGAACGGCCACGTGGAGCTCGGCGATGGGGGATCCTCAGCCAAGCACAAAGGTTTTGGTGAGCTGTGGCAGCATGTGACGGGTGACCCGAATCAACGCAGTTGGTCCGAGTGGGCGGGTTCGAACGACCGAATGACGACATTCCACCCGGTGCCAGGCCGGGAAGCGAGATCCCGATCCGGGTGCCTGAGATGACCCTTCTTCTCTATCGAGGCACCAGCTCCGAGGTGGAGGCCCGCAATCAGTTTGAGCTTCAGGCGTTGTTTCAGTCCGTCGGCGTCCGCCGTCCCGGGCTGACCGACAATCCAAGACGTTTCTTGCTCAAGACCCAACCGCCAGGAAGCACCGAAGCCCCTCAGTTCGTGATCCAGCAGAATCGTTTGGACACCAACGAGAAACCTGTCGTGGTGCTGGACTTCGCTGGCGCCGATCTCGCCGAGGTCCACGAATCGGAGTTTACCGCCTCCGGGGGCCGCAACGTCTTTCGGTACATCGACCCAAAAGCCTGGCTGGATAAGCCGGGGAAGGTTCTCGGGGCCACGCAAGAGGGCACGGGTATCAATGCCAGGAGCAACCCCCCGGAACCGCGCTACGGACCCCGGTCCGCGCCGGGCCCGGCCAGCGAACAACTGATCGTCAACGAAAACCCCTGATCCAATGCCATCTCTCCCTCCTCTCTTGCGGTGGTGCCTGGGTTGGGCAGTCCTGGTCCAGACGCTTGAAATGCTTGGTGTGGCCTCGACACCCGGTGGAGTCTCCGGACGAGGGCCCCTTGGTGGCGGGATGGCCGTCGCCCACCTCAGTTTGCGAACGAACGGGGTTGGAGCGGAACCGCGGAATCCGAACCCAACGCGGTGACGGTGGTCGTCGCACCCACGAATCCGGGACCGGACGAGGAAGCGCGCCGGGACCGGTTGGAGGCCTTGGATGCGCTGGGCGAAGCGGGAGACCTTCGGTTCATGGCCAACGATCCCGCCGGACCACACGGTACACCCGAGGAAGCATGGCAGGGATTGCTTCGTGACTGGGTGGCCGAGGTGGAATCGATGCCGGAGGTGCCGGATACGAGGCTTAGCCCGGAACTCGAGTTCTCGTTGAACCTGGCGCGGGGAACGCTTCCGGAACCCCAGGAGTTCTTCCGACTGAAGAATCAGGAGAGTTGCGGTTTGAGGACAGGCGGCGGCAGTCGACCGGGAATTCGGTTGATAACGGAGGCGGCTCACGGGAGAACCGCCGGAGTGTGTGCGGAATGGCCGTCCGCCAGCGCTGCACCGCACCCCGCAGCACGGCGCCAAAGACCCCATGAGGCCGCTTTACGTTTCTCCCCACCCTTGGACTTCAACGCGGATCCCCGACCTCCGCCGGTCCGGCAGGCTCCCTCCAGCCCGGGAACCCGGCCTGCTGCTACTGCCGCTCCTGCTCCTGTTCCTGGCAGGTTCAGGCCGGGCCGACACACCGCCAGCGCAGCACTTCGTCCTCGCGCTGGGGCAGGTCGTGACCAACAACGCGCCCGCAACGGGAGCCGGCATCCTCGAGTCGGCGGGTGAGACCGATGAGTTCATGGTCGTTGTGGCGGCGGGGCAGACCGTGTACTTCAACGCGCTCACTGGCGATCCGTGCAACTCCGGCGTGCGGTGGAAGTGCGTGGGTCCAACCAACCAGGTGATGTTCGACCAGTGGTTTGCCGGCACTCCAGGCTGTGGCAACGGGGATCCCGGAACGTTCGTCCTGAGCGCGCCTGGCACTTACGCCGTGACCGTGTACCGCTCCGCCGCCGCCACGGGGACCTCTGCGTACTCGTTCGAGTTGGTGCCGGTGGTCCCGCAGGCGTTCTCCCTGACCCCTGGGCAGATCGTGACCAACGGTGTGCCGGGCTCCGGGGCGGGGGTGATCGAGACTCCCGGCGCGTTCGACACCTACACCTTCAGCGCCACTGCCGGGCAGACGGTTTTCTTCGACGCCCTGACGGGGCATCCCTGTGACACCGCCCTGCGTTGGCGGTGCATCGGCCCGACCAACCAGGTGATCTTTGACCAGTGGTTCGCCGCCACCCCGGGTTGTGGCAACGGCGACCCGGCCAACCAGACCTTCGCCACGGCCGGCAGCTACTCGATCATCGTCTATGGCAACCAGGACGGAGTCGGTGACTACAGTTTCCGCCTGATCGCGCCCGCACCGGTGATCACCCATCAGCCTGCCGATCGCTACGCGGTCGCCGGTGCGAGCGTGGTATTTTCCGTGGCGGCGGACTCCGAGAGCGAGATCCGCTACCGATGGCGGTTCAACGCAACCGATCTACCCGGCCAAACCAACGCCACGCTGTCCCTGTCTTCAGTCCTCACGGGTCAATCCGGGGCGTACTCCGTGCTGCTGGAGAACGAGTCAGGCCAGGTGGCGAGCCGTTCCGCCAGCCTGACCGTGAGCGCCCTGATCACCGAGGCCGAAGCCTCCCGCCACGACCTCCCGCCGGTGCGCGGGAACGGCGTGGCCATCGAGTGCTTCAACGGCATTGGCGGCGGGGCGGTCCCCCTACCCGAAGCCCTGGCAGGCCGTGCTTCCGACGGCACGACGCTGAGTCCTCTCTTCGATTTCCCGAGCCCCGGCACGACGATCAACGTGGGCACCGGTTTCGAGACCTTCTTCGCGAGTACGGCGACACCCCCTGACCAGGTGCGGGGACTCGCCGCCCGGAACTTCGTCCTGCGCCACCGGTTCTTTCTGCGCGTTTCGCGTGAACTGGATCGCCAACCGCTGACGCCGGAGATCGATCTCGAACTGGGCGTGGGGAGCGACGATGGGTTTCACCTCACGGTCGGGACCAACGTTCTGGGGGCGGCGGGCGACCGGGGATTCGACTACTCATGGATGCCGTTGGCCTTCGCCGGAGAAGGACTCTACCCCGTCACGCTGCTCTACGCGGCCAACGCCACGGGACAAAGCGGCCTCGAGTTTTCCTGGAGGATCGCAACCTCCGCCGGCGGTGTGATCGTCCCCCAGGAGGCCCTGTACGTGTCCCCGAACGTCGGAGATCGCCTCGTGTCGTTCGAGGAGGTCCCTCCGGGCACTGCTCTGACCAACCAGTTCGCCGGCCAGGCCGTGCTCTTCCGGACCCTGAGCGGACATCCGCAGGTCACCGATGTGGAGCCTGACCGGTTCGTGCCGGTCTCTCCGCGGAATGTCTTCGCCGACCCGGACCGCAGTCCCACGGCTCCCACCGAGGTGGAACTTCGGTTCGTCGAGCCCGGCACTGCTGATGCCGCCGTGACCGGGTTCGTGAGTTTCTTCCTGCTCGACGCCGGACCCCTCGGAGCCACCGTCGCCGCCTTCGACAGCGCCGGGGCCGTCCTCTTCACGAACGCCTACCATGGCGGGGGTGCCTCGCAGGAACGGGTCTCGATCGCGTTCCCGCGCATCGCCCGAGTCCTCATTACCCTCGGCCAGGGAGCGGACACCTCAGCGCTCGACGACCTTTCCTTCACCACGCCCGCGAGTGGCGCCGACCTGGTCGCCGGCCCGGTCACCGTCCCGTTGCTCGCCGCTCCCGGGACTCCCGTTTCCGTGAGTTGGGCAGTGACCAACGCCGGTATCGCTGCCGCCGTGGGCCCCTGGACGGACCAGGTAGTATTCTATCCCTCGTCACCAGGTGGGGGAAATCGAGTCCTGGCCGAATTCCGAATCGAGGGTTCCCGGCCACCGGGAGGTTCCCTCGTGCGCACCCAGACGGTGGTTCTGGCCACGGATGGACCGGCCGGAGCCCTGCGGCTTGGCGTGCGTCTGGACGCCGACAACGACGTGCCGGAATTGGACGAACTGAACAACGGCGCGGTCGCCCCCGATACTCTCGAGGTGCCGCCGACCCTGAGTCTCCATCTCTCCGCCCGTGACACCCTCGAGGGGGCCGTCCCGCT
>JBBQML010000065.1:0-11878 GCA_038328885.1 Verrucomicrobiota bacterium
GAACACCACCCCACGCAAGGGTCCGGGGTCCGGGGTCCGAGGTCGGAGGTCGGAGGTCGGAGGTCAGAGGTCGGAGGTCAGAGGTCGGAGGCCGGAGGCCGGAGGTCCGAGGTCGGAGGTCGGAGGCCTTAACACTGGGTACTGGTGCTTTCCTTTTTTCGATTGGGGGAGACTGCCGGTTTCTCCCCACTCCCAACTCCCAACTCCCAACTCCCAACTCCCAACTCCCAACTCCCAACTCCCAACTCCCAGCTCCCAACTCCCAGCTCCCAATTCCCCACTCCCCACTCCCCCGGGCGGCGAGGCCGCACCAAGCGCCCGACGCTTGCTTTCGGGCCCGTCGCAGAGAAGCCTCGCCGCTCGGCTGCCGACACCGAATCGATCCTGATCGCCTGCGAAAAAATGACGACGCCCGACGTGTCCGATCCGCTCGCCTCCCTCGCCCGCCTGCGCGAGGCCCGCACCAACCTCGAACGCGAGCTCGCCAAGGTCATCGTCGGGCAGCACGACGTCATCGAGCAGATCCTGATCGCGATCTTCACCCGGAGCCACGCGGTGCTGGTGGGCGTGCCCGGCCTCGCGAAGACGCTCCTGGTCTCCAGCCTCGCCCGGACGCTGCACCTCAGTTTCAAGCGCATCCAGTTCACCCCGGACCTGATGCCCACCGACATCACCGGCACCGAGGTGATCTTCCAGGACCCGGTGACCGCCGAGCGGGGCTTCAAGTTCCTGCATGGGCCGATCTTCGCCAACGTGATCCTGGCCGACGAAATCAACCGCACCCCGCCCAAGACCCAGGCCGCCATGCTCGAGGCCATGCAGGAACGCAAGGTCACGGCCGGCGGCACCGACTACGTCCTGCCCGACCCGTTTTTCGTGCTGGCCACACAGAACCCGCTGGAACAGGAAGGCACCTACCCCCTGCCGGAAGCCCAGCTTGACCGCTTCCTGTTCATGATCACCGTGGACTACCCGAGTTCCACCGAGGAACTCGAGATCATGAGGCGCGGGACCACGGCCGGCGGCAGCTCGCCGGAGGCCGTGCTCACGGCCGAGGAAATCGTCGAGTTGCAGAACGCGGTGAAACGCATCCCGATCGCCGACCACATCTACCATTACGCCGAGAAGCTCGTGCGTTCGACACGACCCAAGGATCCGGTGGCGCTCGATTTCTGCCGCAAATGGCTCAGCTGGGGAGCCGGCCCACGGGCGAGTCTGGGCCTCGTGGTGGCCGCCCGCGCCCGCGCCCTCCTGCGGGGCGAAAGCTGTGTGAGCTGCGCGGACGTCGCCGCCGTGGCCCCGGCCGTCATGCGACATCGGCTCGGACCCAACTTCGCCGCCCAGAGCGATGGCGTGACGGCCGACGAAATCGTTCAACGGATCATCGCCACGATCCCGCAGCACTGAGCACGGAGCACGGAGCACGGAGCCGGTAATTCACTGCCCGCGGTCCGGTGCCGAAGATCGCGGTTCCCGCCCCCCCTGGAGGGACGCAAACTCACCGCATGTTCTCCCTGGAAGGCAAGACGGCGTTGGTGACCGGCGGCGGTTCCGGCATCGGGGCGGCCATCGCGGCGGCGTTCGCCGCAGCGGGCGCCACGGTGGTCGTGACGGACGTGAAGCCGGAAACCGCCGAAGCCCAGGCCGGCGACCTGCGCGCCCGGGGCTACACCGCGGAAGCGCTGGACCTCGATGTCGCTCAGGAAACCCGCTGCCAGGCCATCGCGGGGGAGGTCCTCCGCCGGCACGGACAACTCGATGTGCTCGTCAACAACGCCGGCATCGGCCACGTCGGCACCCTCGTCACCACCACGCCGGCCGATCTCCAACGCCTGTGGTCGGTGAACGTGCAGGGCCTGTTCCAGGTTACCCGGGCGTTCCTGCCGGCCATGCTGGCCCGGAGATCCGGCAACGTGATCAACGTGGCCTCCATCGCCGGCATCGTCGCGGTGCGCGACCGCCTCGCGTACACCACGACCAAGTTCGCCGTGGTCGGTTTCACCAAGGCCCTCGCCCTCGATCACGCGCGTGATGGCATCCGCTGCAACTGCATCTGTCCGGGACGCGTCGAAACCCCGTTCGTGACCGCCATGATCGCCCAGTACCCGGACCCGGCAAAAGCACGGGCCGACATGGAATCGACTCAGGCGACCGGCCGCATGGCCCGGCCCGAGGAGATCGCGGGCGCGGCGCTCTACCTCGCGAGCGACGCCGCCGTCTCGGTGACCGGCTCGGCCCTGATCGTGGACGGCGGTTGGAGCGCGGGGAAGTAGCTGGTGTGGAAGGAGACTGACACCGTTCGCCCTCACCCGGGGAGGCTGGGGCGCACCCGCGCCCGCTGCAAAAGGGTGGACTTTTTAGCCGCCGGGAGGGAGTAAACGGGCATGAAACGCCGTCAGTTCCTCAAATCCACCGCCCTGACCAGTGCCGGCACCCTGATCCTCCCCACGGTCCGGTTGTTCGGTGCCGACGCCCCCAGCAACAAACTGAACATCGCCCTGATCGGGGTCTGGGGGCGCGCGATGGCGCACTACAAGGCGCTCGAGGGGGAGAACGTGGTGGCCTTGTGCGACATCAACGAGAAGCACCTCGCGGGAGCTGCCCAGAAATTCCCCAATGCCAAGCGCTATATCGACTGGCGCCAGTGCCTCGACCAGAAGGGGATCGACGCGGTGGTCTGCTGCACCGCCGACCACACCCACGCGTTCGTGGCCAACTGGGCGCTGAACCGCGGCCTCCACGTCTACTGCGAAAAGCCGCTCGCGAACTCCGTCGAGGAAGCCCGCGTGGTGCGGGCGAACTACCTGAAGAACCGCAAGAAGGTCGCCACCCAGGTGGGCACCCAGCGCCATTCCTACGAGAATTTCAATCGCGTGCGCGAACTGGTACTCGACGGTGCCATTGGCGAACTCCAGGAGGTGAGCGCCTGGGGCAATCGCCAGCTCCGCCGACCGGGCTACCTGCCGGCCGCGGGCGAGCCTTCCTCGGACTTCCACTACGACCTGTGGCTGGGCCCGTCCCCGCATCACCCGTACAATCCGGACTACTTCTCCGGCGGGCCGGGCATGAACTGCCTCCAGTGGAACATGTACTGGGATTTCGGCACCGGGCAGGTCGGGGATATGGGCAGCCACACGATGGACCTGGCCTGGAATGCCATCGACGCCGGCCTGCCCCTTTCCGCCGAGGCAAAAGGGGAGGCCTTCAATGCCGACGTGTCCCCGGTCACGCTGGAGATGCACTTCGAGCACCCGGCCAACGCCTGGCGTCCGCCGATCCGGGTTTCCTGGTACCAGGGTGGCGTCATGCCTGCGAACCCCGCGCCCTGGGTCGACCTCAACAAGATCGGGCATGGGGCCATGTTCGAGGGCAGCAAGGGCGCCCTGGCCGCCGAGTTCAACGCCCGCCTGATCATCCCACTCGGCAACTCCGCCGACATGACCTACTACCGGCCGCGCCCGAAGTCCGAGCTCATCCCGCCGCTCGGCGACTTCCAGATGGAGTGGATCAACGCCTGCAAGGGCAACCTGAAGACGTCCTGTGACTTCGACTACGGCGGAACCATGATCGAACAGATGATGCTCGGCCTCGTGTCGTACCGCGTGGGCCGCAAGATCAAGTACGATGGGGCGGCCGGCCGGGTCACCGATTGCCCGGAGGCCAACGATTTCCTGCGCCGGACCTACCGCCCCGGCTGGTCCCTCGACGGCTGAACTCGAAATCAGCGAGATCAGCGAGATCAGCGTTGCAGTTTCGGGCGGGGCCGAGGACAACCTCGGCCCCTTTTTGCGCACGCCGGAGCCCCGATGTCGGGCGGCGGTCGCCGAAGGTCCAACGCCCATGAAGTCCAAAGGCCTGAACGAAGCCCAGTTTCTCTCCCTCCTGCAGAAGGTCCTGCCCGAAACCATCTCCGACCCCCACCTCGCCTCGGCGATCTACGAGCGGATTGCCAAGGAGATCCGCTTGCTCCATTCACTGGAGCGCTTCGAGAAGTTCTGCGCCGAGGGCTCGCTGCCCGATATGGAACCCGCCACGGTCCAGAACCTGCAGCAGGACCTCGCCGCGACCTTTGGCGAGAGCAATGTCGCGGTGACGCCCGCGGAGACCGGGGACTCGGTGGCGGTCGAGATCATTCTGCCCGACCGCACCATGACCAGCCAACTCAAGGTGCTGGCCCCGGGCGAGGAACCGGAGGAGGCGGAGGTCAAGGTGCCCCTCGTGCCGTTCCCGGTGTCGCTGGCCGAGGACCCGGAACTGCTCTGGGTGCTGGCCCGACGCGAAGACCTTGCTCCCGAGGAGGCGGCCAGGGCCCTCGCCAGCATCGAGGAGGAGTTCTGGGCCAGCAAAAACGGCCAGCGCCTGCTCCGCGACCGCGTCGAGCGTTCCTTCGCCGAGTTCGTGGCGAACGTGCCGGCCGGGATGCTCGCCGACAGCGGTCTGAAGCGGCATTACAAGGAACCGGAACCGCGCCGGACGCTGCGCCGCCTCCCCCCCGGCACCCAGCCTGGGGCGGCGGCCTGAGGGCTGCGCTCAGTGCCGGAAGTGCCGCGTTCCGGTGAACACCATGGCCACGCCCCGATCATCCGCCGCTTGGACCACCTCCGCGTCGCGCATCGATCCGCCCGGCTGGATCGCGGCGGTGGCCCCGGCCCCGGCGGCCGCGATCAACCCGTCCGCGAAGGGGAAAAAAGCGTCGCTGCAGACCACGCTGCGCGCCAGCGAAAGCCCGGCCTCGTTGGCCTTCCAGATGGCGATGCGACTCGAATCCACCCGGCTCATCTGCCCGGCGCCGATGCCCAGCGTGCGACCGTGGCCGGAGGGGTCTGCGGTCACGTACACGATGGCGTTGGACTTCACGTGCTTCACGATGCGCCACCCGAAAAGCATGGCCTGACGCTCGGAGTCGCTCGGCGCGCGGTGGGTGACGGTCTTGAGATCGGCCACGGTGGTGGTTTTGCGGTCGTGCTCCTGCAGCAGATACGAATCGGCGCCGACACTGCGCAGATCCCAACGGTTCACCGCGGCGGGGTCCCCCTTCAGCCGCAGGAGCCGCAGGTTCCGCTTCTTCTCCAGCAACTGCAGCGCCTCCGGAGCGAAATCCGGAGCCACGATCACCTCGCTGAAGATCTCGGCGATCGCCTCCGCGCAGGGCAGGTCGAGGGTGCGGTTCACGGCGATGATGCCGCCAAACGGCGCCTGCCGGTCGGTGGCGAAGGCCGCATCCCAGGCCGCGCGCAGGTCCGGCCCCTGCGCCACCCCGCAGGGATTGGTGTGCTTGAGGATCGCCAGCGTCGGCGCCTCGCCGGCGAACTCACCCACCAGGGCCGCCGCCGCCGTCAGGTCGAGGATGTTGTTGTACGAGAGTTCCTTGCCGTGCAGTTGCTCGAAGAAGTCCTGAAACCGCCCATAGAGGGCCGCACGCTGGTGCGGGTTCTCCCCGTAACGCAGGTTCTGCGCCAACGGGGCGGCGACCATCAGCGTCCCGGGCAACTCTCCCACGTCCGACGTGGCGAAGGCCTGCTGAAGATGCGCCGCGATCGCCGCGTCGTACGCGGCCGTGCGCGCGTAAACCCTGGCCGCCAGGCGCCGCCGCAACTCGAGGGTCGTCCCCCCGGTGGCGGCCACCTGTTCCGCCACGGGTTCATAGTCGGCAGGGTCGGTGATGACGGTCACGCTCTCGTGGTTCTTGGCCGCGCTGCGCAGCATGGACGGGCCGCCGATGTCGATGTTCTCGATCGCATCGTGCAGTGAGACCCCGGGCCGGGCAACGGTGGCCTCGAACGGGTAGAGGTTCACCACCACGAGGTCGATGGGCGGGATGGCGTGCCGGGCGGCGGCGGCCTCATGGTCCGCGTTCCCGCGGATGTAAAGCAGGCCACCGTGGACCTTCGGGTGGAGGGTTTTCACCCGGCCGTCCAGCATCTCGGGAAACCCGGTATAAGCGCTCAGTTCGATGACCGGCAGACCCGCCTCGCGGAGCGCCTTGGCCGTGCCCCCGGTGGAGATCAACTCCACTCCGCTCGCGGCCAGCGCGCGGGCGAAGGGCACGAGGCCGGACTTGTCCGAAACGGAAAGGAGCGCGCGCTGGATTTTCGGCATCGGCCTGCGAGGTTCGCGAGGGGGTGCCGGAGTCGTCAACGGACAACTCGACACCCGCAGCAGTTATCACTTTGGCCGGTGGGGCTGCGGGAAGGGCCCGCTGGGTCGGGGTCGCCGTGCCGGCTCCAAGGGCAGCGGTCCGCAGCCGAACATGCGGAGGTGGTTCCGATGCAACGAAAGCCTCCAGGCATCCGCCTGCCCGCTCCAAAACGAGAACCGCTCACCGGACACGCGCGGCAATTGCACCCCCCCCACCGCTGGTCTAGCGTGGCCGCCATGCTGATCGACGCAGCGCCCCGGCGCTGGGGCCGTGCGCTGCTGCTGGCTCTCCTGGCGGCGGCTGTCTGGGGAGGATGTTCCCCGGACGACTTCCTCGTGGCCGACGAGGACCGGGAGCGCAACTACCAACGGGCCCGGGATGCGGAGCGCCTGGGGGATTTCGCGGCGGCCGCGGAATACTACGAGCGGGCGCTGGAGCGTAATTCGCGCGCCGCGGGCGTGCACCTGGGCTACGCCACGCTCTGCGAGGGCCCCCTGCGGCGATACCCGGACGCCGTCTACCACTACCAGCGCTACCTGCGTCTGCGCCCGGATGACCCCAAGTCCGAGGATATCCGCCGGCGGATCACGAACTGCACCGAGCGGCTGGCCACCTCGGTGCCCCTGGTGATCCGGAGCGAAACCATCGCGCGGGATCTAGCGGCGGTGCGGAACGAGAATCTCACCCTGCGTGCCCAGGTCACCAATTTCACCATCGCCTCGTTCCATTGGAGCAACGAATGGCGCCGCGCCGCGATGCTGCTGGCCCAAGCCCAAGCCCAGGCCCAGGCCCAAGCCCAGCCCCAGCCCCAGCCCGGGGCGCGAGTCCAACCCCCGACCGAGAGCCCACGGGTCTACCCCGAAACCCGCCAGCCTGCCCGGGCCGCCGGGAGTTCCCGGACCGACCCGGTCGGCGTCGGCCCCCGCCCCCTGCCCGTCAGACCCGGCGGCGGACCTGGGACCTTCCGGGTTCACCGGGTGCGGTCCGGGGAAACCATGGACCGCATCTCACGCCAGTACGGGGTGTCCTTGCGGGCCCTGCAGCAGGCCAACCCCACGGTGAGCGCGCGTCGGATGCCGACGGGCATCGACCTGCGCATCCCTCCCCGGTAGCCTCGCCACGAAGTGCTGCACGGATCACGAGTTGAATTTCCGTTCGACCCGGCCAGATTGAGCCGTCTGCCTCGGGCGACCGGGACTGGTCCTTTTTCATGAACCTGATCAACACGGTCGTCACCGGCTTCAAGGAGATCTGGGCTCACAAGGCCCGGTCGGCGCTGACCATGTTCGGGATCATTCTTGGGGTCTCCAGCCTCGTCGCGATGTCGGCGCTCGTACGCGGCATGGAGAACGGGATGAAAGAGGCCCTGGTGGCCATGGGGGGTCTCGAGAAGATCCGGCTCGAGCCGCAATCCGAGCTGCCTGTCTGGCAACGGCATCTGGCCGACCAGGCCCAGGGGGTGACCATGGCCGACGTCGAGGCACTCCGGGCCAGTGCCCCGCTCCTGCGGTCCATCGTGCCGGCCTACGAGATCACCCGCTGGTCGGGCCAGTCCGCCGTGCTCAGCCACGCCGGCGAGAACACCCGCGCCATGATCCTCGCCGGCACCTGGCCGGGGTACGCCGAGGTCAACGAGCATGTGATCGAGCACGGGCGGATGTTCACCGACCTCGACAACGAGTTGACCCGGAGCGTGTGTGTCATCGGCACGGGGATCCGCGACGAGCTTTGGGGTGACCCGGAGGTGACCGGCAAGGAGGTCGTCCCGATCGGCGAGCGCCTCACCATCAACGGCCAGTCGTTCACCGTCATCGGGATGCTCCAGCACTACGAGAGCGAGCAGGCCAAACGGGAGCGGGAGTACCGCAAGCGCGAGGCCCTCACCAACGCTCCGGCCACCGGACCCTCGCGCCGTCGGGGTTGGGGCGGTCGGGGCGGCGGGGGCGGCTTCATCTTCCGTCTCAAGAATTACACCGTGATGATCCCCCTCCAGACCATGCTCATCAAATTCCGATCGGGCGTGGGCGTGAGCGAGTCCCCGGATTACCGGCTGTCCACGGTCCACTTCCGCGTCCCGAGCGTCGAACAGCTCGAACCCGCCCTCCAACAGGCCCGCAACGTCCTCATGTTCACCCACCGTGGCATCGAGGATTTCACGTTCCGAACGCAGGAGGATTGGGCTTCGGAGATTGGCGCCTTCATTCGGAGCGCGCGGGTGAGCGGCACGATCATCGCCGCCATCAGCCTGCTCGTGGGGGGCATCGGCATCATGAACATCATGCTCGCCAGCATCTCCGAGCGCGTGCGCGAGATCGGGATCCGGAAGGCGGTCGGCGCCTCCACCGGAGCGGTCTTCACCCAGATCCTGATCGAATCCGTGGTGATCTCGATCATCGGAGGGGCCGCCGGCCTGGGCTTCTCGTGGCTGGTCGTCGAATTGATCGCCGGGTTCACCCCCACCGACAACGCCCCCCAGATCACGTTCATGTCGCTGGCCGTGGCGTTCGGTTTCAGCGTGCTGATCGGGATACTCGCGGGTCTCTACCCTGCGGTGCGGGCCTCCCGGCTCCACCCGATCCAGGCGCTCCGCTACGATTGACCGCCGGCCCTCGGCCCCCCCCGCCTGAACACCCGCCTCGCCTATGACCGTCTACATCGCCTTGCTGATCGGCCTTAAGGAGGTATGGACCCACAAGTTCCGGTCGTTCCTCACCATGCTCGGCATCGTGCTCGGTGTCTCGAGCCTCGTCGCCATGGCGGCCATCGTGAAGGGAATGGAGAACGGCATGAAGGAGGCCATGATCGCCATGGGCGGCCTGAACAAGGTGCTCATCCGTGACCAGGAGGTGCCCGCCGAGCAGGAGCACCTCCGCGACCTCGCCCCGGGCCGCACCCTGCGCGATGTCTTCGCCCTCAAGAGCGGCGCTCCGTTGCTCACCGTGGTTTCCCCCGAAATGTCCGTGAACGGCGCCGTCCTCAGCCGCCAGGGCAAAAACCACTACCCATCCGAGGTCGTCGGGGTCTGGCCCGCCGTCCTCGACATGAACCTCTACGAACTCGAGCACGGGCGGTTTCTCACCGACCTCGACGAGCAGTACGCGCACAGCGTGTGTGTCGTCGGCACCGGGATCCGCGACGAGTTGTTCGGTTCGCCGCAGGACACGGGCCGCGAGATCATCCCCATTGGTGAGCAGATCCAGATCAACAACCAGGTGTTCACGATCGTCGGCATGTTCCGCCACTACGAGAGCGAGAAGGCCGCACGCGAACGGGAGCTCGCCAAGAACAACCCCAAGCCCGAGGAACCAGGCGGCGTCAACCGGCAGCGAGGTTGGGGAAGCAAGCATTGGGACGCGTTCTGGCGAAAGAACAATGTCGTCCACGTGCCGCTGAACACCGCCTGGGTGAAGTTCCGTTCCGCCTCCGGCAAGGGTGGCATCCCCGAGCCGCGACTCTCAGATATCGACGTCAAGGTGAAGGACCTCGACCACCTCGAGGCCGCGCTCCAGCAGGCCCGCAACGTCTTGATGATGACGCACAACGGCATCGAGGATTTCTCCTTCGAGACGCAGGAGAACCGGGTCGAGGATATCAATCTCCGCATCCGCAACGCCCGCATCAGCGGCGGGATCATCGCCGGGCTCAGCCTCCTCGTGGGCGGCATCGGAATCATGAACATCATGCTGGCCAGCATCACCGAGCGGATCCGCGAGATCGGCACGTGCAAAGCCATCGGCGCCGCCCCCGCCGCCATCTTCCTGCAGGTGCTCGTCGAGGGCTGTGTGCTGGCCGGCCTGGGCGGCTTCGTGGGTGTCGCCGCTTCCTTCGTCCTCGTCGCCGTGCTCGACCACGTTTCACCGGGTGCGAACACGCCGGTGATCACCTTCGCCCCGGTGGCGGCGGCCGTCGCTTTCAGCCTGACCGTGGGACTCCTGGCCAGCCTGATCCCCGCCGTCAAGGCCGCCCGCCTCGCCCCCATCCAGGCGCTCCGCTACGAGTGAGAGCGGAACCAGGCAACCGACTCCTCCTCCCCCTGTTCGCCACCTGGATGGCCCTCACCGGCTGTTCCCGGGACGCCGCCGCGATGGAGGAGTTGCGCGGGCTCTGGGTTGATACCTTTCATCCAGTCCTGCGCAACGACGCCGACGTTCGCCAACTGGTTGCGGATGCACGCTCCGGGGGATTCAACGCCCTCTTCGTGGAGGTCCGCCGCCGCGGCGACGCCTTCTACGAGAGCCGTTTCGAGCCACGCGCCGATGAAGTCGTCCCCGGGTTCGACCCCCTCCGGCTGCTGCTGGAACTTGCGCACGACCCGATGGGAGGGGCCCGCCTGGAGGTTCACGCCTGGATGGTCGCCTTCAACATCTGGAACAGCCGGACCACGACGCCGTCCTCACCCGATCATCCGTACCGCCGGCATCCGGAGTGGCTCACCCGCGATCGCGCCGGGCGGACGTGGGACGGCGCCAACTACGCCTTCGATCCGGGCCATCCCGGCGTCCAGACGCACACGTTCAACGTGGCGATGGACTTGATCCGACGCTACGAGTTGGACGGCCTGCACTGGGATTATGTGCGCTACGCCGGGAGGGATTGGGGGTACAACGACGTGGCGGTGGCGAGGTTCAACGCCCGCCACGGGCGCACCGGAAGACCGGCCGCCGCGGATCCCGCCTGGCTGCAGTTCCGGCGCGACCAGGTCACCGGCCTCATGCGCAAGGTGTGGCTGACAGCGTTCGCGGAGAAGCCCGCGCTGCGGATCTCGGCCGCCACGATCACCTTCGCTCCCGGCCTGGCCGCCACCGCGCAGTGGCCCACTTCGGCGGCCTACTCCGAGGTCCTGCAGGACTGGCGGGCCTGGCTGGAGGAGGGGATTCTCGATCTCAGCATCCCCATGGCCTACTTCCGGCAGAACGAACACGCCGCCGCCCTCGAAGCCTGGAATGTCTTCATCAAGGATCACCAGTACCAGCGACACGCGGCGCTCGGCCTTGGCTTCTACCTGAACACCACGGCCAATTCACTCGCTCAAATCCGACAGGCGCGCCAGCCTGCCCCCAACGGTCGTCGAGCCGTCGGGATCGTCGGTTTTTCCTATGCGGCGCCAGCTCTCGACGCCTCGCGTGCGGACTTCCTCCGGGCCTTGACCCAGCCTTCCGCCTTGGATCCCCAGGGCCCGCCCGTGTTCGCCGAATCGGCTGTGCCCCCGGGCCTGCCGTGGAAGACCCACAGTCCGAACGGGCATACCCTGGGCTACGTCCGTCACGCCGGCACGGAGGTCGGGCTGGACGGCGCGGAGGTCACGGTCTGCGGACCTGCCCCACGGGTCCTGACCACGGATGCAACCGGTTGCTACGGTGCCGTGGACCTGCCTCCCGGGGACTACTCGGCGATGGTGGCCGTGCCGGGGTTCGAACCGGCTTCCGCCGATTTCACGGTTCGCCCGGCCCGGGTGGCGCGGCTGGAGTTCGGCCTGACTCCCACCTCGCAGGAACTGCCAGCAACCGGCAGCTCCGGGGAAGCCTCGGGGCCGGATCCCGGCCGACCCTGAGTGCGCGCACGAGGTGCCCCACGGAGCGACGGAACTCAAGGGATTGAACGAGGATAGGCCTGATCGACAAGATAAGATCCTTGTCGACAGTGTACCGCCCGCGCGCCCCGCTCCAAAGCCCCCCTGTCTCATAGTCGCCGTGGTCACACGGCGCATTCATTGGCTTTTCCGCGTTCCTTTCGTTGTTC
>JBBQML010000066.1:0-11850 GCA_038328885.1 Verrucomicrobiota bacterium
CTTTGCGTTGTTCCGGGCGGCTGCCAGACTTTTTCAACGGGCTGCTAGGGGCTCCCGGGCCGGGGCATCGGGGAGGGCGTCGTAGGATCGGCGCCGCGATTTCGGCGAACGTCGGCGGGCGTTTTGACCGTCGGAGGCGGTTCCGATTCCACGGAACCCTGGCCTGCGGTCTTGCGGCTAAAAAGGGAGCAGGTGCGAAACAGCCGTTGCGAGTTGGCCCGGTGTTTGGCATGGAACCCCTCCTGATTATGCGTTGCTGGACCAGATTCGTTGCCGTGGCCATTGCCGGGGTGCTTCTGACGGGGTGCGACCCGCAGCAGGGCGCCGGCAAGGATGTGCTTGTTCGTCATCACTTCGGGGGACTTGCCGCGGTCGCGAGCCGACCGGATCTGGGGCCCCTGAGGACCATCCTGGCGCTGCCGGAGTCCCGGCGGCAGGTGGATGAGTTGGCGCGCAAGCTGGCGGTGCAACTGCCCACCTGGTGTGGGGCGGCCGCGCTCGGCGCCAACGATGCGGCGGCCTTGCAGCCGTTCATGCGCGCGCTCCTGGAGGCCGAGAGCTGTCTCGAAGTGCGTACCGCCGCAGGGCGGGTGACGAGTTGGGCCCTCGCCGCGCGACTGGAAGGCTCGCCCGCCGCCGGTCGGGCCGGCACGGAACTGCATCGCATCCTGGGGAGCGGAGGGGTCGGGGTGGAGGGGGATCCGGCGGCGTTCGAGGCCACGATCGGCGGGGTGCCGGCCGCGGCACGGTTTGCGACGGCGGGAGCCTGGACGGTGATCGGCGGGGGGCGGGAGGTGTTCGACGACTTCACGGCGGCGATCAAGGCGGGGTTGGTCCCGGTGCCCGCCACGACCAATGCCGTGCTGAACCTGGAAGCGGACCTGGCCGGTCTGGCCCGGTTGCTCGAGTGGCGGGAACGCCCGCCCGGACCGGTCGATCAGTGGCCCCACCTCACCCTGGCCGTGGAGCCGCGGAACGGGCGGTTGCGCACCGCTGCGACCCTCGAATTCGCCCAGGAACTGACGCTGCCGGCGGACGCCTGGCAGATTCCCACGAACGTCCTTCGGGATCCTCTGGTGGGGTTCACCGCGGTCCAAGGGGCGGACACCTGGGTGGGGCGCCTGGGGCTTTTCGCGGACCTCGGGGTGAGCGAGTGGCCGCGCCAGCTTTTTCTCTGGTCGCTGGCGGGGGATCCCTGGCAGCAGTACTTCGCCGCCCCCATCCAGTCCCCGACCAACCTGATGGCCCAACTGTCGTTGACCCTCCCGGTTCGTGTGGTCACGAACATGCTGTGGAGCGGCACGGTCTTCTCCCTGCGTATCACCAACCAAGCCACGCGGGTTGAGCTTCGAGGCATCCCGTTTTTCGCCCCCTTCCTGGACTCCCAGTCCTCCGGGGGACACGAACAACTTTTTGGCGGCCTGTTCCCGCAGGCGAAGATCGGCGGCCGGCCCGCTCCGGAAGGCTTGCTCTCCCAGATCCGGGGGCGGACGAACCTGGTGCTCTATGACTGGGAAACCACCGGGCGTCGGTTGTTGGTCACCAACCCGCCGAACGTGGCCCGGCCGCGGGTGGAGACCAACGACATCGGGCGGCTGATCCAGTTCAAGCACCTGGCCCAGTTCGTGCGCCTGATGCTCAGCACCAATGTCATGCGCCTGCCGACGGCGGATTCGGGCGATCTCCTCATCCCGGGGGCCGCCTGGGTGGACGCGGCCCTCCCCTTGCTGGGCGATACGGTGACGGAGGTGACGCGGACCGGTCCGGCGCAGTTGACGCTGGTGCGCCAGTCCCAAGTCGGGCTGAACGCCTTGGAGATCCTTTACGCGTTGCGCTGGCTCGAGAACCCGGGTTTCCCGGGTTGGGCGGACGTTCCCGACGTCCCCAACCGAGTGCCGCCGGCGCGTCCGGGGACGGCGCCCGCGCGAGGCGCTGGCGTGATTCCGGTCGGGACCCCGCCGATCCCGGCGTCGCCGGCGAAGCCATGAACCCGCCGAACTCCGCCCCCCGGTTAAGACTGGGCGTCAACATCGACCACATTGCCACCCTGCGTGAGGCGCGCTACCGCGGGCGGGGGTGGGGCGAGCCCGATCCGGTGCCCGCCGCCCTCGTCTGTGAGCGGGCCGGAGCGCACGGCATCACAGCCCACCTTCGCGAGGATCGTCGGCACATCCAGGACCGGGACGTCCATGAGTTGAAGCGGCTGATTCGGACGCGGCTGAACCTCGAGATGGCGCTGGCCCCGGAGATCGTGGAAATCGCCCTCCAGGTGCTCCCCGGCATCGTGTGCCTTGTCCCGGAGCGGCGCCAGGAGGTGACCACCGAGGGAGGGTTGGACGTGGGGGCCAACCTTGCGGACGTCACTGCGGTGACCGCCCGCCTGAACCGGGCCGGGATCGAGGTCAGCCTCTTCATCACGCCCGACCCGGAACAGATCGCGGCGGCGGCCCGGACCGGCGCCCAGTTCATCGAGTTGCACACGGGGGCGTACGCGGAGCGCGTCATGGCGGGCAGAGGCGTGGACGGGGAATTGTGCCGGCTCGAGGCGGCCGCGGAGCAGGCGCGCCAGTCCGGGCTGCGCATCAACGCCGGTCACGGCTTGACCCTCGGGAACCTCCCTCAGGTGCTCGAACGCGTTCCGCATCTCGAGGAACTCAACATCGGGCACAGCCTGATCGCGCACGCTCTCGTGGTGGGCCTGGACGCATCGGTCCGCGATTTCCTGCAGGTGATGCGGAACTATCCTCCGACCGCCCCGTCCCCGTGATCCTGGGCACTGGCATCGACCTCATCGAAGTCGACCGCGTGATGGCGTCGGTGGAACGCTTTGGTGACCGGTTTCTGAACCGCCTGCTGCTGCCGCCGGAGATCGCCTACTGC
The DNA here is from genome assembly GCA_038328885.1 of Verrucomicrobiota bacterium. Taxonomy (GTDB): domain Bacteria; phylum Verrucomicrobiota; class Verrucomicrobiia; order Limisphaerales; family CAIMTB01; genus CAIMTB01. Next base: position 2,881 of record JBBQML010000066.1, read on the forward strand.
CGCAGTCACGTGCTGGCCGGCCCCCATATCGCGGCCCGTTTCGCCGGGAAGGAGGCGATTTCGAAGGCCTTCGGCACGGGCATCGGCCAGTGGCTCGGGTGGCACGACCTCGAGATCGACCGCCGCGAAACCGGCGAGCCGTTCGTCCGCCTGCATGGGCGGGGGCTCGACCTCCTCGCGGCGCGTGGTGGACGGAGGCTGCACCTGAGCCTCACCCACACCCGGGTTTACGCGGCGGCCGTGGCGGTGCTGGAGGACTGATTCCTGCCGAGGCGGAGCTCGAGTCCCTCACGCGCGGCATCCACGCGCAGGGCGCCCCCCAACTGCCGGGCGCGACGCCGGGCGTCCCGTACCATGACGTCCAGTTGACGGTCCTCCCGGTCGGGATCGTGGTGGAACAAGAGGAGGTGTCCGACCCGCGCCCGGACGGCGACCCCGACGACAGCCTCGACGCAGCTATGTCCCCAGCCCTGGTGGGAGGCGTATTCTGCGGCGGTGTACTGGGCATCGTGGATGAGCACGTCCGCCCCCTCGATCAGGCGGGCCATGGCGACGCCCAGCTCTGGCTGGGGGCGTTCCCGGGCCGCCGTGGGGAGGCTCGTGCGGGCAGCCTCCGGGCAGGCGGCCTCGTGGTCCGTGACATAGGCCACGACGCCCTGGGGAGTGGCGAGGCGGAAGGCGAGTCCTCCACCCGGATGCTGCAACGGGGCGGTGGTCGCACGGACGGCACCCAGGCGGAAGGACGTCTGAGAGGCGAGTTCCCGGAAACTGAGGTGGCCGGGCATGCCACTGAGAGGGATGGGAAAGAACGGGGATTCCACGGCGGCCGCGATCGTCTTCCGCAGGTTGGAGCGCGATCCCCGTTGTCCAAGGATGTGGATGCGCTGGCGGGCCTGGTGGGCTGGGGCGAAGAACGGGAAGCCCTGGATGTGGTCCCAGTGCGTGTGGGAGAGCAGGATCCACAGGCGGTTGCGGGGCCCGCGCGGATGGCGGACCAGGTCCTGGCCCAGTTCCCGGAGTCCGGTGCCGGCATCCAGGATGATGGTTTCCCTCCCCGTCCGGACCTCCACGCAGGCGGTATTTCCCCCGTAGCGCAAGGTTTTCGGTCCGGGGACCGGCAATGAACCGCGCACTCCCCAGAAGCGGACCACCGTTTCGGCGGCGGCGGCGGGGGTGGGCCGTGGACTTCCCTCGCGGGCGGGCATGAAACATGGATAAGGGGGGCTCCGGCACAGGGAAAGCCCGAAGTTCCGGGAGCGTTCTGGCCAACCGGCTACGCGATGGGTGCGGCGTCAGCAACGGGCACCGGCCCGATTTTGGGGAAACCAGTGCCGGAGGCGCGGAACAAAGCGAGCCGGGCCGGACCCGGACTCGCCGCGACCGCCGATCCGAACGGTGGCCTCCCAGGCCGGCTCCGCGATCAGAACCAGCGCGTCGACGTGCGGAATCACCCGGATCTCGTGTCGCTGGATTTGATCCTCCCGCCGCCGCGCATGTTCCGCGCGCGCCGCCTTCAGGCGTTCGTCGGCCTTCAACCGCGAAGCCTCGGCATGGGCGCGGGCCGCCCGCTGTGCGGTCTCCCTCGCGTAGCCTTCGAAATAGTCGTCGATCCGACCGAGTTCCCGGCGCAGATGCGCCTCCTGCCGGAGCCGGGTGGAGGCGATCTGATCGGCCATGTCCACGGTCAGCGCATCGAGCAGGATCGCCTGCAACCGTGGAGGCTCGACGGCGGGCCACTCGACATCGGAGTCCGGTTCGGCCGCCCAGTCGGCCAGTTCGAGGCCAGAGGTCAGGAGTTCGTCCCGTTCGCCCCCGGGCAGTGAGGCGGCGATCCGGAGGAGGGACCAGTGCTGATCAATGGCCTGGATCTCGCAGCGGACCAGCGCCAGGAGCGTGAAATGATTCGAAGCCACGAACCCCGTCTCCAACCGCCAGGCGCTATCCCCCGGCCGCTGGGCGCGCCACAGCTTCTCAGCCACGCTGATCGCGGGGGGCTCCCGCTTGCCCGCGCCCGCGAGAACCGCCCGTTCCAGCGTCAGACCGCCGGATTGAACCGCCTCGGCAACCCGAAAGGTCAGCGGACATCCGGGGAAGACGTCACGGCCTGCGTCGCGCGCGGTCGAGTCCCCCGGCGTGGAGAAGTGCAACTCCGTCTCGAGCAGCGCCCCGTCGTCGTTCCACAGCCGCGCTGCCGGACCCTCGGCGACCAACTGGAGATGATCGAACCACGGCCGGTGACAGACGGCTCCGAGATGCTCCAACGCCTCGGTGAAGAAGTCGGCCAGAGCCCCTGGCTCGTTGCGGAGCCGGTCCAGCTTCATGACGCCTCCGTCCGGGGAAAGGGTCGGCCTTCCGCCACCCCCGCCGGGGCGTGGCAGCCCGGGCACGCCCGCCCGCGGAGGCCGGGTTCAAAGTGACTCATAATCTTTCGCGAAGAGGGTTTCATCCAGATGCTTCAACTGTCGGTAGGCATCACGAGCCGCCGCCAGATCCTCGCCGAGACCCTGCAACGCCTCGGCCACCCGGCCATCGCTCTCCCGCCAGCGCCTGAGGACCTCCTCCGCGAAGTCGTCGCTCCCGAAGCGCTCCCCCAGAACCAGCCCGGTTTCCCCGACCACGAGCTCAAAGAGATTGAGCTTTTCCTGGAGAATGCCCAGGAGGTGCTCCTGGAGCGTCCCGGCCTGAACCAGGTTGTAGATCCGAACCGGGTGCTTCTGGCCAAGCCGGTGCAGTCGCCCGATTCGCTGCTCAATCTCCATCGGGTTCCACGGGAGATCGAAGTTCACCAGGGTGTGGCAGAACTGCAGGTTCCGGCCCTCCGTCCCGCAATGCGTGAGCAGCAGGGCGCCACCCTCGTGCCGGAACTGCTCGGCGATCGGCTGCCGCGTCGCCGCCGGGGTCGACCCGTTGATGACGAACGTCGGGATTCCGGCCGCGCGCAACCGCCCCGCCAGGGCCGCCTGCGTGGCCAGGAACTGCGTGAACACCACCAACCCGCCCTCGACCCGCGCCAACGGCTGGACCAGGTCGCACTTGCGGCTCCAGCCGGACTCGAGCGGGGCACGCTCGAGCCAACGCCGCGCGATCGGAGCAGACGGAAAGTTGCCCAGCGCGTCCGCCCAGGCCGCCGGGCTGCTGCCCGCCGCCTGCAGGAGAAGACGCCCCCACAGACTCGCCAGACCCGGCTTGAATCCCGCCAACTCCCTTCGCAGTTCCGTGTCCCATTCCTCCCAGAAGACTCGCTCCTCGGGGGTGGGCTCGAATACGACCGTATCGGCGCGCCGAGGGGGAAGTTGGATGCCGGCGTTGGCGCGCGTGTTTCGGATCATGACCTGCCCGAGGAGCCGCCGCAGTTCCTCGGGCTCGCGCGGGCGACGCGGCCGCTTCGGGTCCATGAACCGCGCCCGGAACTCCCGTGGCGTGGGAAGCTGTCCCGGCTGGAGCAGCGTCACGAGGTTGTAGAGTTCCTCGAGGGAGTTCTGCACCGGGGTGGCGGTGAGGAGCAGCAGGTACTTCCGCGGCAACGCATTCACCGCCTGCCAGCTCAACGAGTCCCGGTTCCGAAGGTGATGAGCCTCGTCCACGATCACCACGTCCCACTTCACCGCCCGGGCGACGTCCAGATGTGCCGCCTGCTTCAAGGTCGACAGACTCGCCACCACCGCGCACTCCTCGCTCCAGAAGCGCTGCGGGTCGGACCGGAACCCCGCTTGATTCGTCGTGGCGGTCGCAATATCGAATTTGTCGGAAAGCTCTTCCTCCCATTGGTCGACCAGCGAGGGCACCGTCAGCACCAGGAAGCGCCGGACCATGCCGCGCATGAGCCATTCCTTGAGCACCAGCCCCGCCTCGATCGTCTTGCCCAGTCCAACCTCATCCGAGAGCAACGCACGCCCGCGCAGCGGTCCGATGACCCGAAGCGCGGAGCGCACCTGGTACTCCAGACGCTCGATGCGACAATAAGGCAGTGACAGCAGGTCATCGGACTGGTTCGACACCCACCACAGGGCCGCGCGTTCCTTGAGGAAATAGCCGCCCAGATCCGTCACCGGCAGCGACGTCTCCTGCCAGATCAGCCCCGGCGCCTCGATCCTCAGCGGAATCGGGGGCGGCGGAGCGTGGGACGCCGACGGTGGCGCGACCGGAGGCACGGGGACCGCCTCCAACGCCGGCGGTCCCGCCACGCGAACGCTCCGTCTCGCCTCCATCCGGTGCCGCGCCTCGGCGCTCCGCCGAAGTGCCTCACGTCGATGCTCCTCCTCGACGCGCCGGCGGCGCTCCGTCGCCGACACTTCCTTGTGGAAATCCTGCCCTTCTTCCAGGCCGCTCCCCTGACCCGCATACACATCCCAGGTCTGGAGGGCCGGCATGAACCTCCACCGCTCGCGCCGCGCCATGAACTGGATGTTCCTCCCGATCCATCCCCAGAGATCGGACGCCTCGCAAGGCATTGGCTGATCGCCGATTTCCGGGGTTCCAGGAACCTGCCCCGGATGAACCAACCGGAGCGTGACGTCCTCCGCCGCCAGGGGCAACCGGCCCGGCCACCGGTTCAGACGTGCCCGAATCGAACTCAGATGGTGGCTCGAGGGATAGGTCTCCCGGGATTCCGGACCTGCGAAAACCCACTCCAGGGTTTCCAGACCGGAACATTGGATCTGGCAACTGAAGGTGGGTGACGGATTCCCCGCCAGGAACAACTCCAGCAGAACGTGGCCGCGACAAGAGTTCAGAGTGACCCGAAGCTGCCGCCGACCCAAGCCGACGGGAGGCGTCGGGGCAACGCTCCCTCCGGGGGACAAGAAGAGTTCCCCTTGCTTCGGCGCTGGTTTGCCACGGCGTTGCTCCGACACGTCCCGATGGTTGTCACCGAGCACGGTCGGAGCGAGGTGGAAATGCCACGAACCCACCCACGGATGGCGCCGCCGGCTCGCCCCCCCCCCCAGGAGAACGGCCCCACCGTGAAGGCCGGGGATGCGACCGCGAGCGAGTTCCACAAGCGGATCACCTTCCCCTTCGGCGATGATGACCGCATGCCAGCCGAAGGGGAGTCGCTCACCGCCGACCAGATCGCCGCGGTGAAGACATGGATCAACGAGGGCGCGAACTGGCCCGACGACGCGGCCATCCAGGTGGCCGCGGCCAAGCCGGCTCCCACCGTGACAAAGCCGGAAACCGTCCACGTCATCCTCGAGGTCGAGGACCGCGGCAGCCCCAGCTTGTTTGCTTTTCGCCGGCCGGTGGTTTCCATCAAGCCATGAAAGCTGGCGGCACCCGCATCCTCTGGTTCTGGTGGCTGACGTCACTCCTGCTCGCCGCCCCAGCGGGACGCGACGCCGGTACCCACGCGGTGTTCCCCCAGGCCAAACCCGAACAGGTGGGCGTGAGCGCCGTCAACCTGCTGAAGCCGTTCCTCCGGCCGATCTGCGAATCGGTCTCGCGCGGGGCGCCGTATCCGCCCAGCCCGGTCATCGCGGCGCTGGCTTCGGCAAAGACTATGCCGGGGCGCGCGACGAGTTCGTGCATGCCTACTCGCATGATGACCCGTGGGCCGACACGCCCGCCGACCGCTTCCTCCTGATTTCAGTTGGCGAAACCTGTTTCCGCGTCACACCCGCAGCGATAAGCTCATGATGACTATCTGCCCATGATCACCCCTCACCATTTCGATCTCGACCACGGTTCTCTGATCCAAGCCGCGAGGTGGTTGCTTGCGGCTGCGGTTTTTGGTGCACACGCGGGCCACGTGGCGGCCCAGGAACTCCCCGCCACCAGGCCGGCCATCGAATCATGGGGGATCTTCGAGGCCGCCTTTGCGGGGCCGCCGGATGGCAACCCCTACCTCGACGTGCAGTGGTCCGCTGTTTTCAGCCAGGGTGCGCGGCGCCTTGCCGTGCCCGGCTTCTGGGACGGCGGCGGCAATTACAAGGTCCGCTTCAGCCCGCCGACCCAGGGCGAGTGGCGCTACGAGACGCGCAGCGCCACACCGGAATTGAACGGCAAGACCGGCGCGTTCACCACCACCGCACCGACCGGCAACAACCACGGCCCGGTCGAGGTCTTCAACACGTTCTACCTGCGCTACAGGGATGGCACCCCCTATCACCAGTTCGGCACCACGTGCTACGCCTGGGTGCATCAACCGCGCGAGTTGCAGGAGCAGACCCTCCAGACGCTCGCCGCCTCACCCTTCAATAAAATCCGGTTCTGCGTCTTCCCCAAGGCCTACGAGTATAACCGGAACGAGCCGGAGTTCTTCGCGTTCAAGAAAGGCACGGACGGCAAGTTTGACTTCAGCCGGCCGGACCCCGTGTTCTGGCGGCACTTCGAGCAGTGCATCCTAAACCTCCAAAAGTTCGGCATCGAAGCGGACCTGATCCTCTGGCATCCTTACGACCGCTGGGGCTTTGCCGACATGAGCGACGCGGAAGACGACCGCTACCTGCGCTACTGCATCGCGCGCCTCAGCGCGTTTCGCAACGTCTGGTGGTCGCTGGCCAACGAATACGACTTCATGACGGACCGACCGCCAGGGCACCGGGGCAACAAGCAATGGGAAGACTGGGACCGGTTCTTCGCCATCCTTCAGAAAGAAGACCCGCACCAGCGGCTGCGCGGCATCCACAATGGCAGCAAATGGTATGACCACACGAGAGATTGGGTCACCCACGCCAGTCTCCAGACCTCCGACATGAACGGCGGCGTGCGGTTCCGCGAGCAGTATCGCAAGCCGGTCCTCTACGACGAATGCAAGTACGAGGGCAACATCCCGCAGGGCTGGGGCAACCTGACCGCGCGCGAGATGACGCAGCGGTTCTGGCTCGGCACCCTGAGCGGCTGCTACGTGGGCCACGGCGAGACGTACAAGCATCCCCGGGACATTCTCTGGTGGGCCAAGGGCGGCGTGCTCCACGGCGAAAGCCCGAAGCGCATCCAGTGGCTTAAGAACTTGATGGCACAGGCACCGCCGTTCCATGAGCTCCAGCCGCAGGGCGACGACAAAGGCCGCTTCCTGCTCGCCAAGCCCGGCGATTACTATCTGCTCTACGGCGTCAATCAGCAACCGCAGACCATCCAACTCGCGGGCGAGCGTCCTTACAAACTCGACATGATTGACCCGTGGGAAATGACCGTAACCCCGATCGGCACCGCATCGCCCGGCGAATTCAAGGTTTCGCCGCCGAAGCCGGACCTGGCGTATCGCTTCACACCCTATCGCCCCGGCGAGAAGCCTCGCCCGGAGGCGAAGATCACCACCTCGGCAGCGGAAGGCTGGCCGCCGCTGACCGTGAAGTTCGCGAGCGCCGGAGCATTCAAGACGCGCTGGGACTTCGACGACGGCACGACCAGCGACGCCCCCAACCCCACGCACGTGTTTCAGCAGCCGGGCCTCTATTCGGTGACACTCACCGTCACGGACCCTGACGGCGGCAGCGCCCGGACCTTCCAGCAGATCGCCGTGGACCGGAACACCAGCGAGCCGATTGTGCGCGCCGGTTTTTCGAACGGCGATTCACCCGCCCTGAAACTTCACGGTACTGCCCGACGCGGATCAGACGGTTCGCTGCTTCTGCCCGGCGGCGCGCCTTGGGGTTGGGTGCAGGCGGGCGACGTGGTCCTGGAAGACCTGCGCGGGTTGCGGTCGTTCACCCTCATGGGCTGGTTGAAACCGGAAAGCCTTCAGGCCGGCAGCGGCGGCAACCGGATTCTCTTTTGCCTCAACAAGGATCACTCCGGCATCGACCTGGTGTGCCACGCCGATGGCCGGCTGCGCCTGGCGGTCAACCAATGGCCGGACTCTATCCAGAACGACAGCTCCTCGGGCAAGTTGCAGCCCGGTAAATGGACCTTCTTCGCCGTCACCTACGACGCGACACAAGCGGGCGAGAATGTGTGCTGGTACTTCAGCGCGGCGCTGACCGGTCGCGCAAAGACGGACGTTACGTTGGATCGCCGGACCTCCTGCCACGCCGGTCCGGTGGGGCCGGACCCCGGCCCGCTCGCCATTGGGAATTTCAATCAAACCATGCACACCTACGGCCTGGACCGCCAGTTCCGCGGCGAGATCCACGGACTGCAATTTTTCGGCAGCCGCGTGGGCGGGCGCGGGGCGTTTTCCCATCAGCTCATCCTGAAACACGGACAATGAAACTCATGACCTTGCTTACCCGGTGGAGCACGGCGTTGTCCGCTGCCGCCGCAATCCTCAATGCGGCTGCCGCACCACCGCCCGCGTTGCGGATCAGCGAGAATCAACGTTTCCTCATCGCCGCCGACGGCAAACCTTTCTTCTGGCTGGCGGACACGGCTTGGCAATTGATTCACGACCTTGACGAGGCGGAGACGCGCCGCTATCTCGCCGACCGGCGCGACAAGGGCTTCACCGTCATTCAGACCGTCGCGCTGGCCGAACATCGTTTCGACAAACCGAATGCCTTCGGCCACCTGCCCCTCGAGCCGAAACGCCCGGATCGTCCCCTCACGAGGGACGGGCCGGACAACGATTACTGGGACGACGTGGAGCGCGTGCTGCGGTTGGCCGGAGAGCATCAACTCTACGTTGGGCTGCTGCCGACGTGGGGGAAATACGTCACCACCAGTTGGCAGAGCGGCCTGGTGGACGGCTTCTTCACAGTCGCCAACGCGGAGGCGTACGGCCGCTTCCTCGGCGCGCGGTTCAAGGATCACGCGAACCTCATCTGGATTCTGGGCGGCGACAAGGCCGCGCCGACTGACGAAGCCCGGGCGATCTGGCGGGCCATGGCACGCGGCATTGCCGTGGGTGTGAGTGGCGTGGAGGATTACTCCAAGATGCTGATGACGTATCACACCAGCGGCCCGGGCAGCACGGCGTGGTTCCTGAACAACGAACCGTGGATGGATTTTCACACGCTGCAATCCGGTCACGGACGCTGGGCGATGAACTGGCTCATGATCGAGCAGGCTTACACGATGAAACCCACGGTGCCG